>CAZWNX010000109.1:0-6088 GCA_964635395.1 uncultured Lachnospiraceae bacterium | reverse complement strand
GCTTTTCTATCTATTTTCACTTCATTTTCTTTGTATTGCCATATAAATTTATTTAAAATAGTATGAAACTGTTTGATCCTGTTTTCGTCTTTGTTCAGTTTCGTTTCGATTGCAGGTAGGAACCATCTCTCTACCAATCCAACTTCATCTTTTGCCTCTTTAAAAAGTTCTGATAGCCCGGATTCCTTTAAATTAATTTTTTTAATTATATTTTCCCATTCTTCAGAGTTAATACCATATTCCTTAAGACGCACAAAATATTGCTTTTGTTGAATTGACTGTGAAAGGTCGAATGCCTGAAACTTAGACCCAAGCTTCATACGCATTTCCTCAAACAGCTTTCTACAACTTTGAAACCCTTTTAACTTTTTTTGTCTTCCATCCTTTTCAATCAACGGAAAACTTTGAATGTCATATTCATTTTCCACCTTATACTCGTGAATGAACGTTATAATATCAAGCTCATCTTTTTCATTAGCTTCCGTATCTCCCTGACTTTTCCTCACCATCATGCCGGTAAGAACATATCCCGCTCCCCCATCCAATACCCACTCTATAAGCAAAAATGTTGGTTTACTCGTCGTAAAAAAGCTCTGGAACGTTCTGTCCGTCGTATTACGATACCGCCTATGCACAAATGGAGCAATTAGCATCTGAACAAGAACTGTTTTTCCCCCACCATTCTGCAGCGAAAGTAAAGTATTGTCTCCACCAAAACAAAACGTCTCATCTTCAATCCTGTTCGCATTATTATTATAATTTAAATTGACAACTCGAAATATATTAATTTTGCTCATCTTCTTCCACCCCCAATACACGTAGAATTCTGTGATAATTATTTTTATTAAGAAGGTTCCAGTCCATAAAATGATCAAGTTTTTTTGTTGTCTTTATCATTTCATCAGCCTCAATATAATCAATCAGTCCCTGTTTTTCCAGAAACTTCAAAATTGTATAAATAAAACCTTCCTTCGTTGTCTTTGCTCTTGAATTATTGTCGGTACTGCGTAGTGCCTGATAAGCTTCATACATATTCTTATAGGCTATACCCTGCTCTCTTTGTTCTTCTTCCGAATACTGAATTCCTTCTTCTAAACGAATAGAAATTTGATTCATCAATTCTCCAACACGCATAAAATCACGCACTTTACTTGAACTTCCTTGCCCACTATAAAACTCAACCAGTAAAGTCAACACAGTGAACTGTGATAAGTAGTAGTCCTTATCTGTTGCACCAGATTTACAAAGTGCTACTTTCAACTGCGCTTTTGAAAATCCAAGATAATCGTTTTCTTCCTTTGGTATAAGATAAATGGTATCTGAATAGCGTTCAACATTGCAATCCGCAGCCTCCGCTTGGCTTTTCACAAGATTAATTACCGAATCACGTTCAGTATAGGCTCGATATAGCTCTCTTGCTGAATCTTCTTTCAGTTCTTTATTTTTTAGTAAATAATAAAAAATATCTTGGCTATTCTTTATATCCTCTATTTCATATGTCATCGCCTATGCCTCCTTTACCTCAATCACAATCTCAGAGCACCTTATATTTTTCGTTCCGCCTTCCTGTGATGGAATATTATCAAAACTAATTACTGAAGATGCTTCATCTTTATATACATAAACTGTCTTGATATTTTTGAACGCTTTCTCATCTACAATCACCTGCAGAATGCTACTTCCAATCAAAAACTGCTGTTTGACTTCTGCAAAATGTTCTTCCTGCTCTTTTTGGAGTTCAGGTATGAAAAAAGTTTGTTCCTTCAAAAGCTCTATCATAATTTCCCTGAAAATTTCAACTGAAGGAAATAAAGCACTCCTGTCTTCCTCACTTAATTGACTTTTTATCTGCGAAAGTGTTGTTTTTCCACATCGGATAGCATAAAACAATATAACTCTTATTGCATTCTCATAAATCCTCCACTTACTCTTCAAGCGCTCATTCTGTTCCTTCAACCATTCTTCACTATTAAAATCAAGGACGACTTCTGTATCTTCTATCTCTCTTTCGCTTAAGACTTTCTGGTACTCACAAGTTTTTTCTACAAGGTATATCTTGTCACAATCATCTGAAAAAAGAGGACGCAAAAACAAATCCAAACGCTCTAGTGAACTTGGATTTGTTAGTAAATGCTGATAAAAATCTTTATTTAATGGAAATCTTGACACAAGTGACATTGCTGATAATGCCTCAAGTTCTTTTGTATACAACGCTTTAAGATCAAGATGATTCACAAAAATCTTCTGATATTCATCTAGCGAACGATTCAGATAACCTTCGATTATTTTAAGATTTAAAAGATTATCCCGTTCTTTATCTTCTAGTTTTTCTACATGAAAATCCTGTTTTTCAAGATCTTGTACTAGTCTGTTTACGTACTCCCTGTACTCCGAGAATTTCCCTTTCGTTTCATCAATTGTGGATATATTTTGCCCAAGTACCTCCGCATATTCTGTTACAGAATAACTTAATGCATTCTGCCTGATCATACGCATTGCTTCCTGTATTTTTTGCAGCTGGATCCGCAAGAGGTTGAAAATATTCTTAATATCTTCTGCAGCCCTGTCATAACTGGCTTTTTCCAGATGAAGCTTAAATATCATCTCTTGAATCGTCAGTTTCATATTACTTTCGATTTCAAGAGTCGATAAAATAAGATTATATCCATCATCAGTCAGGTAGTATGACGTTCGTTTTACATCGCCTGGCAAATACATGATTTTATTTGTAATAAAGCTTATACTTATCTCTTCATACTGGTTTTTTTCATAATCATATCCTTGAAAGTACATTGCCCTGCCTTCATCACAGATGATTACAGTAACAATATATTCTGCCAAAGCTTTACTCTCCTCATAGGATAAGGATTTTTTATAGTAAGAAACATTTACTCCATCGATAAAATACCCAATCTCATCAATCGTGCAGATTTCCTCTTTCAACGACTTCTCCATAATAAACATAAGTACCGAAAATATCAGATTTGTTTGCTCATACAAATTTTCAAATCCATACTGTTTCCAAGTTTGCTTCTGCAGGCTGTTCCGAAATAAAAGCGCATAAGCACCTACATTTTTCATGCGCCGCGGGAAATTTTTTAAAAAGTCAAATTCCATTGTATCCCTCTCATAACTGACATAGTATTTGTTGTTACATTAATTTTTCGATAACATTCTATTTCTAGAAATCGGAAAACTGTAAAATCTCCTGCGGAATATACCTACCTGATTCTAAAATCTGTTTTATCTTATATATTATATCCTCATCAAAATATTTCAAGAACTCACTACCACAATTCTTATTTTGCTGTTCCTTAGTTTCTGGCAAAACAATACTCTCCGACTTTAAGATCATTTTTTGATACGCAATCGTAAATGGAAGTACATTATAAGTTGGCATCATCAGATTCTTTAGCTGCTCATAGATCAAAATACCCTCATAGTCAAGATCCCCAAAATACAAAATAGTATTTTTTTCAGATTTCATATATGGTTCTATACATCGATCAAAATCCGAAACACTTCTATACACAGCCTTGCCTCCACCGTAAATCAATGTCCCCACAGATGTCCCCATGATTTTTTCATTGCCTTCAAGCATATGTTTTCGCATACTATAAAACGTGTCTTTATTCTCAATAAAAAGTAATGTCTGTCCTTCTTCCTTTTTATAAGAGTAGTATGCAAGTGGCTGAGAAGTCTCATAACTGTTGAGCCTTTCAAATGGCAATCCAAGTTTTTTAAGAAGGCCGATTCCACCTTCTTTTAGAAGAAATTTTTCGCGACCAAATATTTCAAAACTTCTTTCATTGATTGATACTGCGCAGTTGAGATTACTCCTGCTCTTTATCATATAATCATTTAGCCTTCGTATATATTCTCTGTCTTTTTCATACTGTTCCATGTGTAAAAGATAAAAATCTGGACATAATTCTGGTACCATATATCGAAGCTCATCTTTAAAGCTATTATCATCTTTCTTTTCACGAATAATACGGTATTTCTGATATAGTGCAGGCTTTTTACCATTCAATCCAGAACTTTTTATTGGATTGAGTGCATTTTCTTCAATCAACCCTCTTACTTTTTCAACAAGCATAATGTATTCTTCAATTTCAAAATACCTTTGTACTTCATCCAAAGTAATCTTGTTTCCCCCGAAACCACCTATTTCCTTCATATTTTTTCGTTCCCTCTTACCTATTCTTTTCGATATTCAATTATTTACGTCCATCTTTCATTCCGCAAGTTCTCAATTCTTTATGAAAGGCATGTCTTCTGGAATAGTTCTGTTTATACTCAAGCATTAATTGTTGTTTGCCATTTAAGACTCCTCTAGACTCCCTAACCTCACCCAATGCTGCAATATACTCTGCACATTCAAAATAGTATCTTCTAAAATTTCCTTCCATAATGCCATCTACCCTTTTTTTTACTAGCATTTCTATCCATTTCAAGTAAACTTGCTGCTCACTTTCTTTCATCGGGTTTAGTACCTTAGATCTGCAAAAGCTTTTCCCAAAGTATTCCATGTCTTTCTCATCTATTTCAACGGAATACGCAATTTTAGAAAGCATTGCCTTTCCACCTTCTGATAATTTTTCTTTCTTCATTAAAATCATAAAAGCGCATTAATAATCTGCAGCTCTTCTTTCCATTCAGAAAAATCTTTACATCCCATCATCATCCGAATATAATGAACCACACATGTATCAGAGCGAAAAGCTTCTAACCAATATAATTCAACTGCTTTGATCACGTTATCCTTTTCATCCAGAATAATATCTGCCACCAATAAAGCTATTCTACTTCTCACAAGATACTTTGTATCTATCTGTTTAAGTGCTTCATTCCCTATTGAAATCATTTGTTCCAGACAAGCAGATTTCCCAGTTTTCAATTTTCGTCAATTTGTCTTTGATACTCTCATAATTGTTTCTATCCTCTTCCGTATACTCGTTCCATATATGCGAAGAATCTATCTCTTTATCACTTATGCACTTCTTTAGTCTGTTCAAAAAATCATCCCGAGAATGTTTAGGAAGCACTCTTGCAATGTCATGCACAAAAGTTGTCAATTGTTTTTTTTCATTGATTGAGTCAAAGAATCAACAGCATTCAGTAATTTTGGTAAATTCATCTATCTGCCACCTTTCAGCATCCACTATCTCCCACAGCATTTTTTATACTTCTTTCCACTTCCACATGGACATGGAGCGTTCGGATATATCTTATCTGCTTTTACAACAGGTACTTGCTTTGGAGCTGTGAATTCATCAAAAATCCCATCTTCTCCCAATTCCCAATGTCTAAATGAATCCTCAAACTTATCCATTTGTTGCTGATACCACTCGCTTTCGTCATGTTTACCAATATAGTCAGCCAATTGTTTTGCGCGCATGAATAGGATGGAATTATCTGCATAACAAGAGACTCCCCATGTTGCTCTTCTAACCAATGAGTACGCCTTTTCTGCGTCCCCATTTCCAAAAAGAATCCAGCAAAAACTACTGATTCCATTGCAGTTTTGTGGATCCATTGTCAGCCATTTTTCGTAGTGGCTGTAGGCTTCTTCTTTTTTACCTTCATGAAAAAGTGACTCACCTATTCCACACAAGAAACAACTATCATCATCGTCTTGCCAATCAAACATCTCTAGAACTTTTTGACAGAAAGTAATTCTCTCCTCATATTTTCTAGCATTTCCAAGTTCCATTTCATAGTTCTGAAGCCAGCCATCGATTGCGTAGACATAATCCAGTTCTTCTATCAATACCATCAGTGGATTTTTTTTGGATTGATGTTCCATAATGGACTGGAATATTAACCATGCTTTCCCCCAAACGTTAATTCCTTCTTCTGGTTTCTGCTCGTCAAAGCACTCGTATCCATCCTGTACAAGTTTATCCCATTCATCCCATTCCGTTTCTACGTGATGGTCATCCTCAAAGTCAATACATTGCTGAGCCATCTCTTCAAGGCTTTTTTGATACTTTGCTTCATCAAATGATTTTCCTACTTTAAGAATATCATAAATTTCCGTTAATGCTACTGCTCCTATTTTGTCCTTTGCCTCTGACTTTGAATA
>CAZWNX010000108.1:0-6150 GCA_964635395.1 uncultured Lachnospiraceae bacterium | reverse complement strand
TAGAATACCATTTTTTGAGTGGGAATACAATTACTTCGAGAGAAAACTTCGATTGGACAAAATTGAATTGATTGTAAGGGAGGGCTGGGATATACTATAAATTATGAGAAATAGATTTACTTACTTAATAAAATAACTAATAAAAGTCAATGATGGGAAGGGTTAAATACTATGAAAAAACGGATTATGATGATTCTGTGTACACTAACAGTATGCGTGTTTACCGCTTGTGGAGCAAATAATGATACAAGTAAGCAAAGCGAAGATGGAAAAAATGAGATTGCAAACCCATTTATCCAATGCGATACAATGGAGGATGCTACCAAAGTTGCTGGCTTTGAAATGGAAGTTCCAGATGCCATTGGAGAGTATTCGAAATACCAGATTGAAGCAATTGATAAAGATTTGATTCAGGTCATCTATCAAAAAGGGGAAACCAGTCTTTTGGTTCGAAAGGCAGTTGGTTTTGAGGATATTAGTGGTGATTACAATGATTATTCTGAAACAAACGCAGTAACAGTTGGTAATCTTGAAGTTATGATGAAGGGTGAAAAAGGAATGGTAAGCGTGGCTACTTGGATGGATCAGGACTACTCTTTTGCGATAGATGCACAAGATAGTCCGATGTCTAGTGAGGAAGTAAGTACACTGATTGAAAGCGTTCATTAAGGTTTAGAAGAGGAGTTTGTTATGAAAGTACTTATGTTAAATGGTAGTCACAAACCGAATGGAAATACATTTGTGGCACTATCAGAAATTGGGAAGCAGTTACAAAATGAAGGAATTGAGTTTGAAATCTTTCAGCTTGGTGGCAAGCCCATTAGGGATTGTATTGGCTGTGGACAGTGTAACGATATGGGATGTGTGTTTACGGATGATGATGTGAATGCGTTTGTTGCTAAAGCAAAAGAAGTAGATGGCTTTATTTTCGGGACACCGGTATATTATGCGCATCCAAGTGGTCGCATCTTATCTTTTTTGGATCGTGTATTTTATTCTAGTTCGCAAGCATTCAAATGTAAGCCGGGAGCGGCAGTGACAGTTGCAAGAAGAGGAGGAAATTCGGCAGCCTACGATTGCCTGAATAAATACTTTGGTTATGCACAAATGCCAATGCCTGGATCGTCCTATTGGAATATGGTATATGGATGTACAGTGGGAGAAGCAGAACAGGATTATGAAGGAATGCAGACCATGCAGAATTTGGGGAAGAGTATGGCATGAATGCTGAAGTGCTTTGAACTTGGGAAACAAAATGGTGTTGCACTTCCTGATACTGATACGGGGACTAGAACGAATTTTATTAGGTGATATGCTATCTGGTTTAATCGGATTGCGTGCCAAATTGAGAAGGCTAAGTTATAGGAGCTAGAAAAGAAATGTCAATATATAAATCAATCATTGGAAAAGAAGAAATACTCAGTTTGTATGATGAGCAGCTAGCACGTTTGGGGACTGCTTATTTAGACAAGTACATTTCAACTTCTTTTGGAAATACGCATTTAATTGAAACAGGAAATCTGCAAGGAATCCCGTTGCTAGTATTCCATGGTGGGAATGCTACAACAGCATATAATTTATTGACGTGTGATTTTCTAATGAAAGATTTTCATGTCTATGCAGTAGATACAATAGGACATCCGGGAAAGAGTGCGGAAGTAAGCTTGTCGGCTAGAAACTATGATTATGGGAAATGGGCGTGTGAGGTTATTTCAGCAATTGGGTATACGAGCATTTGCTGTTTTGGCGGTTCATTTGGAGCAGGGATAGTGGTGAAAGCGATGTGTGTATCGCCAGAAAAAATAAATCGTGCAGTTCTATATGTACCTTCCGGAATTCATAATGCGCCTGCAATCAATAGTATGAGTATGATGTTTCCAATGATTATGTATTGGATTACGCAGGATGAAAAGTGGTTGAAGAAGTGTATGCTTCCAATGGCAATAAACGAAGATAATATTTCAAAAGATATCTATGAAACGGCAAAACGAAGCATTGATCATTCGAAAATCAAAGCAGGGATGCCAAGTAATGTTGTAGCGAAAGACATTAGAAGGTGCAATACCCCAACATTGGTAATGGCGGCAGAAAAGGATTGCCTATTTCCAGCAAAGAGAGTACTGCCTAGAGCGAAGCAAATACTATCAAGATGTACAACGTACTTACTTGAGAACAGAGGTCATATGAGCAATCTTACAGAGGATGAAAAACAGATGATCACGAAGTTTTTAAGTGAACGATAGTTTGAATTCTCCTACACACAAATCACATACCAAGGAAAAGAAGCCGGTGATGATATGAATAAGAATCCATTACGAGAAGAACAAATTAATAGAATTCATGAGTATTGCATGAGCAAACCCTGTGCCTATGAGTCGAGGCCATTTGGTGAGTTACCAATCTGCTATCGAGTGGGCGGTAAAATTTTCGCTCAATTTGGGACAATGCCAGAGTGGTACAAAATGACATTAAAAACCAATCCGGATGCCGCATTTTTCTATCGTGATCTTTACCCCGGGGTTGTTGTAAGGGGGTATCACTGCCCGCCAGTGCAGCAACCCTATTGGAACACCATTGAATTGGAAGAGTTTCCGGAACAGGTTCTAGTTCAGATGATTGATGAAGCATATGATCAGGTGGTTAAGGGATTGACTCAAAAACTGCGGAAGAAATTACCAGAACTATCTAGGTATCAATTTGTTCAAAGTGCGAATTCACTTGATTTATTCTTGGTTTTAAAGGATGAAATGGTAATTGCACATGGGGAGTACAAATTATTTGATCAAGAAACAGCCAGACTTAGCGAGATATTTGTAGAGGAGGCTTATCGGTGCAGAGGGATTGGACGGGAACTTCTTTTTCGCCTAGAGGCAGATGCTCGAATTCATGGGTTTCGGTCCATGATCTATAGGATGAATCGAGAAGCAGAAGAAAACGATGCAGTATCGGGATTTTTGAAAAGGGCTGGGTACAAGGTCGTTGGCGACGACAAAACGCAAACGTTGATAACAAAGAGCGCTATCGTAATGAGCAAGAAAATATAGAGAATAAGAAGCGTTTTCATTAGTATTAATGGCACTCTATGAATCATAGATTGTCTTTTTTTGAAAGATATTTTAAGATCATGATACAAGTCTCAACTGCAGGAGAGCCTATATGGATGCACAACAATTTGGTGCGTTTATCGCACAACAAAGAAAAGAAAAACAAATGACGCAGAAGGAGTTAGGGAATCGATTATCAGTAACTGATAAGGCAATTAGTCGGTGGGAAAATGGGCATGGTTTTCCAGATATTGAATCCATCGAGCCTTTGGCAAAAGAATTGGGAGTAAGCGTGTTAGAACTTATGAACAGTCGCAAAAATGTAGAAGAAGTGTCAGCAATAGAAGCTAATTCGTTAATAATGTCAACGATTCAGGTGTCGCTTGATAAGAATAGAGTGGAAAGAAAAAAAATGTTGCTTGTCTTTGGGATGTCGAGCATAACATTAATACTATTTGCATTCTTGAAGGATGTTTCAATCATTTATTTTAGTGGAATGATTACAGCAATCCTCTATTCTGGAGCTGCATTTGCGCTGTGGGGATATTCATTTTTGAAGCAAAAAAAAGGATTGGTGATTGAAGGCACGATATTCTACGCTGTTTTATTATCCATTGTTCCAATTGTAATTTTGTTATTGTTTTTCTTTTCATCGATACAAGTTGTGCATCAATAATTTTCCTAGTGGGAGGTTTTTGATGACGAAACAAACAGTAGTTAAGAATGAATTTAATAAGCGTAACAACCTATTGTACATTGCAATTTATATAATCGTATTTGTAGTATTATCAAGGTTAAGACTAATTCATAGAGATCTATTTCTTTGGATTCAAATGGGATTCTATAGCGCATTGGGAATAGGAGGTATTTATATTTACAGGGAGTTAATTTGTGTAGGAGTAAAGAGCTGGAAAGAGCATTTTTGGAAAAATATAACATGGTTGTTAGGTGCATTTGTTTTAGATTTCCTACTAGAAATAATTGTATCAATACCATTAGGATTAATAAATCCAGAGTATGAATCGGCAAATGCTGTTATGCAAAGCCAAGTACTTGGTCAAGTCTCACCAATAATATTGGTTATAATATTAGGAATATTAGGGCCGATTACAGAAGAAATACTATATCGTGTTATGCTCGTTCATGAGAAAAAGGAGAACGTTCCAATTTGGATTGCAGTTATTTCCTCTGCGGCCCTATTTATGTTGATACATATACCTGTATTTTCTGGGATGGAGATAGTGGCAAATCTCGGAATATTTACTACGGGAGTAGTTTATTCTGTTGTATTGATGAAAACAAAAAACATAACGATACCAATTATATTGCATGTTTTTAACAATATATCAGCAATTTTACTCTATTCAGCAATGGGATAAAACACGCGGATACTCTTATAAGGGAATTCCCAGTTATCGAGGGTCCATTCTTCAACCCATTGATGTTTGGCAGGTTTTGTTTTTGTCTCTTTGCGCCATTGTTCCATGAGCATCCAAGTGTAACCTAGATGTTCAAGAGAAGTAGAACTTGTCATATAGGTTCCGCCTTGAAAGGTACCAAACGTTACAAAATCATTTGTAGTACAGAGCTTTTCATCAAAATCATTTGGTAACGTGATCATAATAACATGGAAGAACGGAGGCCGAATATCAAAGCCTTTTGTATATTGGTAGATTTTGCATGTCTGATGGTCCAAATGGTTTTCTTTTGCAAACGATACTGCAGTTTCCCAGCATTTTCCAGCGATTTCGTCTCGGTCTAGACCGTCTACACGAAAGATGGCTACTTTGGAGGCTAGTATTGTTTCTTTTATTTTTTCGCCATTCAAATCTTTAGGGACATCGGTTATTGATACATATAAGTCGACACCACCGATGTGGTCATCGGTTTCTGAGAAACCAAGATGTTCCTCAAGATATTGCTGCCCACCCCATAAATACTTGCTTTCTCCAATCCAAGTTTGGAAGCGTTTCCAGGCAGCCATAATCGGGGTTCCGATATCATTATGCTCATCCCGTTTAACAGTCATTACGGCATATTTTCCACCATGAAGGATTCGACGTTTTACTCCATCATAGGTACCTTTCACAAAATCGCTTGGCACATCTTCAAGAGCATCATATAAAGTATCAGGAATGTTGATACAAACCTCATATCCATAAAGCTCATCAGGATCATCAACATTGGACGGATCGGGATGATTGTAGCCAAAGATTCTATAAGCAGTATTAAGAAAAGATACATCGTTTTTAGCGGCCCACTGTTTCATTGTTTCAAAAGCATGATTTTCAGGGTCTTTTCCATAATAAGTAAAGCATGCTACCTTCATATCTTGTAATTCTTTAATTACTTTTATTTCTGGGTATTTATCTTCTAATTCTTGATTTCCTGTTTCAAAATACTGTTCCATAATATTTAACCTCGCAAATGAATTGATTCCATGTTGTGAAGTAACAGATTTTACTTTCGAAGGTAAGAGGCCAAATTGTTTTTTGAATGCTCTTGAAAAGCTATCGGCAGAATTGTAGTCATATTTCACAGCAATCGATAAAATGTTTTCGGTTGTCTGTAATAAATCTTGATAAGCTTGTGTAAGTCTGCGCATTCGAATATATTCTTTAACATTGTAGCCAACCACTGATAAGAACATTCGATAGAATCCGGAAACGCTCATATATGCGCTTAACGCACAGGATTCGATGGTAATTTCTTGTTCTAAATTTGTCTCAATATAATCAATGGATTTCTGTATTCTTTGGTAATAATTCATATCTGTATACTCCTTGTTTCATAGACTTGCAAGTTATAAGTTGATTATAATGCTTTTAAAATAAAATATCCGACTTTTTTTCTAATTATGTGCAATTACACCTGTAAATATGCTAAATCTTGACAATTGATGATTGGAATAGTAATCTAATTTAGATAGAAATCACTTTATCAAAAGAACATAAATTTAGGAGGATTTACTATGAAGAAAGCAATTCGTTTAGTTATAGTGTGCGTATTGACAATGGCGTTTTTGACAGCATGTGGAAAGGCAGCTACGGACACAGCAGACACGTCCACAGCAACTGATGCAGAAACGACAGTGGATGATACTGCA
>CAZWNX010000107.1:0-6160 GCA_964635395.1 uncultured Lachnospiraceae bacterium | reverse complement strand
TAAGTTCCTTCGAAAACAATTTTCCCACCACTAGACCCGGCTTTTGGACCCATATCAATAATATAGTCTGCTATTTTAATAACATCCGGGTCATGCTCAACAACAAGGACTGTATTCCCTTTATCCCTCAATTTAATGAGTAACTCGTTCAATCGATGAACATCTCTTGGGTGCAGTCCAATGCTTGGTTCATCAAAAATATAAATTACATCTGTTAAATTACTTAACAAATGTTTTACCATTTTAACTCTTTGTGATTCTCCACCCGATAATGTAGTTGTCTCTCGATTTAGGAACATATAATCTAAACCAATATCGATCAAATCTTTTAATCTAGCTTGAATATTTTGTATAACAGGTTCTATTTTGGGATCCGTTATGGTGTACGTCCAATTCAGCAATTCGTCAATTTGCAAATCACATACATCTGCAATGGAATACGTTCCGATTTTGCTCTCAAGTATGGATTCATTATATCTTTTTCCATTGCAGCAATCACACGTTTTTTCCACAGCAAATTTTGTCATTCGCTTCTTTCCCGTATCTGTTTTTTCCTCTCCACCCCTAATATTCTGCCTAAGAAAACGCTCCACTAAACCTTCATATGTAAAATTTGTTCCTTCAATAATGCTAGACTTCATTTTTTCAGATTTGCAATAAACCAACTGTTCAAACTCTAATTCCGTATAATCCTTTATTTTTTTATCTAAATCAAAAAAACCTGAAGTAGCATAGGTCTTCCAAAGATAGGTCCCCACACCATAACCTGACAATAAAATTGCGCCCTCATTTAAAGACTTGTTTTGATCTAGCGCATTATCTAAATCAAGTGTAATGATTTTCCCAATTCCCTGACAAGTTTTACACATTCCATGCTGCTCATTAAAAGAATAGTAAAAAGCGGGACCTGCACATGGACTTGCAACCCTTGAAAACAATACTCTTAGTAGTGGCTGTATGTCAATTATTGTTCCTAATGTCGACCTTGAATTGCCCCCAATCCTTTTCTGATCAATAATGATTGATAATGCTAAATTTTCAATTGCTTCAACATCTGGGCGCGTATAGTTTGGAAGAAAATTTTGAACGAACTTACTGTATGTCTCATTTAGTTGACGACCTGCTTCTTGCGCAATTGTCTCAAATACAAGGGATGATTTTCCCGAACCTGATACTCCTGTAAAAATAGTGATTTTATTTTTGGGGATTTTGACGGATACATATTTCAGGTTATTCGTTGTTGCTCCTACAATCTTGATATATTTCTGTTCATCATTCATCTAATAAAACACCACCCTTTCCTATTATTGTATCATACATTGTATCAAAAAGATAAAGGTTGGTGTATAAGTGGAGGGTTGTATTTATTCCCACTCATTTTGATAGGTTTATTCTACTTTTGAAACAGAATATTATATTTTTTTAATTCTATTATCCTATAATAAATCATATGACTTATTTTAAGAACTATAATAAACAAGAGGAGGAAATCCATGAAAGCACTCTTTATTGGCGGTACTGGAATCATTAGTAGTGCAATTAGCAATGCGCTCGTGAATAGCAATTGGGAACTTTACCTTTTAAATCGTGGAACTAGGAAAGAAATTATCGCAGAAAATATTCATTGGATTCATGCAGATATCAATGACGAAGTACATGTGAAAGAGCAATTAGCTTCGCTTACTTTTGATGTTATATGCGACTTTATAGGATTTAATGTACCACAACTCGAGCGGGATGTTCGTCTTTTTTACGGAAAAACAAAGCAATTTATCTATATATCTTCAGCATCGGCTTATCAAAAACCTCTCTCCAATTACTGTATTAACGAGGGTACACCTTTATCCAATCCATATTGGGAATATTCTCGCAATAAAATTGCATGCGAAGCATATCTGATGGATCAGTATCGAAACAAACAGTTTCCAGTCACAATTATTCGTCCAAGTCATACTTATGATGAGAGATTTGTTCCACTGGGTGTACATGGAAGTAATGGAAGTTATCAGGTAATCAAGCGGATGCTCGAGGGTAAGCCTGTCATTGTACACGGAGATGGAACATCCCTTTGGACCATGACAAACAATCGCGATTTTGCAAAGGGATTCATTGGACTAATGGGTAATACACATGCTATTGGAGAGACCTTTCAGATTACAAGTGACGAAACTCTTACTTGGAATCAAATCTATCAATCTATTGCCGACGCACTTGAAGTAACTTACATTCCCTATTATGTTGCTTCTGATTTTCTTGCATCGGTAAGTACTTATGATTTTACGGGAAGTCTCCTTGGAGACAAATCGAATTCAGTTGTTTTTGATAACCAAAAATTAAAGCAGGCAGTTCCTGGTTTTGAGGCTACAATTCGTTTTGACCAAGGAATAAGAACGACTATTCAGCACGTCTTAACACATCCCGAATTACAGATGGAAGACCCAGAATTTGATCAGTGGTGTGATCGACTAATCACAGCATTAGAACAAGCAAAGAAAGAAATGAGGTAAAAATTATGACAAATGTTCAAGGAAAATGGGCGCTCATTACAGGCGCAAGCAGGGGGATTGGTTACTTATCAGCAATTTATCTGGCAAAAAAGGGCTGTAATCTAGTATTACATAGTCGCGACAAAAAGAACTCTCAAAAAGTCTATGATGAAGTCATCGCTCTAGGTGTAAAAGCTTACCAAGTTGCAGGTGAACTATCGGATATGAATCAGGTAAATGCACTTTTGACGGAACTCGATCAACAACCGTTCTCCATTGATATTGTTTTAAACAATGCGGCTATTCAAATTGCTTATCGAACTGATTATTACAATACACCGGTTTCTGATTTCACAGAAAGTTTTATGATAAACACAATTGTTCCTGCCATGATTTGTTATCATTATCTTCCAAAAATGATTGAAAAAGGGTTTGGACGCATTGTCAACACCACCAGTGGAATCCGATTAGAACCCGAACAAGCAGGATATTCTGCAAGCAAAGCAGCCCTTGATAAAATTACAGTGGATATGGGACTCAATATAGACGGAAGTGATGTCATGATCAGCCTTACCGATCCAGGTTGGTGTACTTCGGACCTTGGTGGACCAAAAGCCCCAAATACTCCTGAAAGCGCACTTCCCGGAACACTACTAGGTGTATTCCTAGATGATAAAAAATCCGGTCGTTGCTTCAGCGCTCAGGAATTTGCAGGAATGGATTTAGAAGCTGCACTTGAGAAAGCGCAAAAAGAGACAACTGATATTTATTCTTCAAAATAAATTGGCAAAGCTTCTGAGCAGATTACGATCTTTGAATCAATTGGATTGTTTTTTTGGTGTTGAATATGTAAATGTGGTTCAGATGTGGTTCCAGAATTGCCCACTTTGGCAATCACTTGATTTGGGTACACCAAATCTCCCACATTTACTTCAACACTATTTTTTTCTAAATGTACAAGCAGTACATAAGAATCTGTTTTTTTACTATAGATCACTACATAATTCCCTGACTGGCTAATAAACTCCTCCGAATTTGGCTCTATATTTGTTTGCCACCTAGACATATCGCATCTTTAACTGGGCACACGGCTTGTATTCCTTCTTCTTCACTTTTGAGTGTTGGATAGGTAAGGACGGAACATCCAAATAGTACTGTAATTGGATATGCATATAATAGCGTAATAAAGAAAAGGGCGACGGACTTCTTCACTGTCTTCTTTTGGAAAAAGTGGATTATTAGGCGAATTATTTGAACAATTGAGGCAATTACGGCAATTGGAGCAAGTACAAATATCCATCCATTCCAAATCCAAGGTGCAATTTTGCCGCCCAACCCATAAATGATTCCAATCATAATCCCCATTAGTAGTGATAAAATTATAATTATTTCATATTTTCTTTTGTTTCGTTCCATCTTCTCTCTCCAATCCATAAACATATTATAAGAATCACCACTAATATAGTTACCGCGATACCACCCTCAACCCCATGCTCTTTATGAATCCATATCGTTTTTTTTGAAATGTTAGGTATAATATATGCTTCCTTGTATACCAAACCACTATTTGGCAAGCCAAAAATTAGTTGATTGGTAATATTCCATCCCATATGCATTCCTGTCACAATCCAAATATTATTTCGCTTTATAGAAATCCACGAAAACAATACTCCTAGCAAAAAAATATTCAACAAAGACAATATTGTGATTCCATTATTTGAGATATGTAATAACGCAAACATCAGATTACACAATAAAACTCCGACCACGTTTCCTTTTTCATCTATTAGCCGTTTCTGCAAATAGCCCCTAAACAGAATTTCCTCTCCAAGTGCCTGTACAAAAAATGAAATTATTATATAAATAAGTCCTACTTTTGAAAACAAGTTATTTATTTTAAAACCTACTGTCTTTGTAAGCAACAAAAAAACTACAAGAAGCACTACAAGTAATACCGAAAACATCAATCCTATCACTAATTCATAACTCATTTTTGAAGAAAGATATTCCCGTATTTCTTTAAAACAGATCCAAACGATTAAGACAATCCCAAGAAAAGTCATATTTTCCCAGACTAAGCTTTTTGATACCTCATTCATTTTTTGAAATTCGCTAATCCATAGTGTACCAATTGTTATGCCGCCATATACAATAACAATTGAACAAATCATATAAAATATTACTTTCATATTCTTTCTCATAAAAAAACTCCTTACTATTTTTTGTTAGAATACTAAAAAATAATAAGGAATTTATAAGGTTTATAAAATAATTTCAACTTTGGCTCCACCGAGTTTCTCTGATTTTGATAGCGATAGTTTTCCACCATGTTTTTCAATGATTACTTTTGCCTGATAAAGACCTAATCCCAAATGTAGGTTTTGGGGTTCCATTGTTCTAGCTTTATTTGCTGTTGCAAACTCCACCGGTCCATTGACAAGTACTTCATCTAGGAATCCATCTCCAGAATCTTCAACTACAATGTGAATGTCCTGATTTCTATATACTCGAACAAAGATTTTCACTCCTCCGTGTTCCAAACCATTCATCATAATGTTGCTTAATGCAGTTCTAAATAAAGATTCTGAAAACAAGTAGTTTCCACACACTTTCGTTTCAAATATAAGTTCTTTTTGCTGGCTTTTGGCAAGTGTCTCAAAATCAAGTCTTAAGGAATCTATAAAAACATCAAAATTTTGTTGCCGCATCTCAACACTTTCTAGCAAGGAATAACTGTCATATATGATTCGCATTTTTTCTAAATACTTTTCCATACGCTCAATATTCCGAAGACTAACTTCATTATATAAGCGCTGCTCCTCTGATAATTTCATTTCCCCTACTAGCTCACAGTTTCCTTTCATAATCGCAATCGGCGTCTTCATATCATGACTAAGTGCTAAAATTGCCTCCCTTTTTTGTTCTTCCAGTAACCACTGCTTTTCCAAAGAATCACTTAGTGCCACTTTTAAACTATTTAAGGTCAAAAGTAGATCTTCTACTTCTTTTATCTTTGACTCTCCACTCTCCACACTAAGATCATGCTCCTTGATGCTCACAATTTGCTTTTCTAATAATCTGAATTCCTTGAGAAATATATTGCGATAAAGTAAATTGAGTACAATAACTACCATCACCATTGAACTCAAAAACAAAATACCAATACCTGCATCATCTTGAAAATGAAAGATCCCATTTGCAATAAACATTTTATTTACGTTCACCGAAGCCACAAAACATACAATCATAAGTAATACAAGAAATGCACTATATTGATATAACATCCGCTGCATGGTTTTCTTCTTTACTCGTCCCACTTATATCCAATCCCCCAAACTGTTTTAATCGGATTTTCGCCAAACTCTAACAACTTAGCGCGCAAATTCTTAATATGTTCCACAATAACCGTTTCATAGGTGTCTTTATCAAATCCAAATACTTTATCATAAATTTGGCTTCTAGAAAATGTATGTCCACGGTTCAACACCAAGAATTCACAAATCTCATATTCACTCTTTGTTAATTTCACAAGCTTCTCACCAACATATAGTTCTTTAGATTGTATGGTCAATTCAATATTGCCAAATTTTTGTTTTGTTTGAAGTATTCGATTTTCTCGCCTAAGATGGGCTTCTACTCGAGCGCGTAACTCAATAATACTGAATGGCTTCTTG
>CAZWNX010000106.1:1948-6161 GCA_964635395.1 uncultured Lachnospiraceae bacterium | reverse complement strand
GGCTATCATTTTTGAATTAGACGTCGTTTCATCAGCAGCAAATTGTTTTGGTGTTGATGGTTCATCTGAAGAATATGAAAATGAGCTGACGGATGTTGAAAATTTCCCACTAGAACTTTCGATTCTTACATCCTTTGTCCCATATGCATTGTCACTCACAATAATTTGCATCGGAAGGTGCATGTTTTTATCAATTAAATCAACGATATCTTTTGCCTCTTTAAGCCCAAGCGCTGTTTGCTCTCGTAATACTTTAATTGCTTGGATTTTCTTACCTTGTTTAATGTACGCTATCATTTCAGCAATCTCTAGATTCCCCTCTACTGTAATTTGATCGTAGTAATTGGTTTGTGCCATGTTTTTCTTCTCCCTAATCCCTTATAAAATATGTATTGTAACTAAATCAATAGAGCTTTCCACTTCCCTCTTTCATTTCAAGAGCAATAATCCTTTTGGACATAACTGGATGTGAACTCACTAAATTATAACACCATACAAAGAATCCGTTCACAGTTTTTGCATGCTCAATAAAATCCTCTTTATCCACTCTTTTATATAGATGAATACCCGCAGTAAGCGACATCATTGCATCAATTCCATCACTACCCGATAATTTCTGTGCAATCCTGTCACAACTATATTCTCTTGCTCTTGACGCTATCTCTGGCAAAATGGGAACCATACTCGAAAAAAGAATCGAATAATTGTATGCAAGCGTAGAGTGCTTTAGGTAAATATGCGCCATTTCATGAGCAATAATAAACCTTAAAGAATCTAAATCTTCATATTCCCTGTACCCCACTTCCACCAAGTCTGCATATAATTCAATATACTGTTTAAATGGAACAAAACTTGCAAAAGCATTCAAAACTCCATGTCCTTGTACCAAATAAATGGGCGGAACTTTTTTCATATCCAGTTTTTTGGCAAATTCTTCTACAATGTCATAAATCTCGGGGAAATTTTTCTTAGTAATTCGAACCGACATACTTCGATATCCCGCATAAGAATAGTATAATATAAAAGGCATTGCTAAAAACAAAAAGAAAATCATTACAAAATAGGTTAATGAATCCGGTGTTTCCTCCATCTTATCGTCTAACTCCTGGTTCACCTCATCAACCCGCTCTTCATCCTCAGACGTAAAACTCTCTACCGTTAAATTCTTAACTTCTATAGCATACTCTTTATTATCTTTCATTTCACCAAAAAACCAAACACAGATCCATATGATAATAATAATATTTAAAACAACTAACCTACGATACCACCTAACCTCCGCCTTATGTCGCGATTTGCGAATAACTGCCTTATCAAGCAGTGGTACATACTTTTGTTCATTTCTAAAAAATCCTTCGTATTCTTGCATTTCATTAAATTCTTGCATTCGCTCACCCCATGATTCATATTTTATTATTTCTTTTCAACAATAAAATACCATACCCACCTTAACAAATATTCAAAAAAACCTTAACCTAATCTTAAACACTCAGTCCACTTTCGTTAATTGCCTTCTCAGCACGTTCCAACGCTTTTTCTGTTACATCTTTGTGGAAAGCCTTTTCAACATAATGATACATTGGAATGAGTCCATTTGTAAATCTTCCAAAAAATAAAGCGTGGGTATCATCCTTGAACACGAACCCTCTACGACTTGTATATTTAATAGCGCGAAGTTCTGACAGGTAAATACGTCTTGTTGAAAAAAGGGTTCGTTTTTCAATATAAGTTGGTGCAATCCATATTTTTTCTACAAAGCTTCGAATAATCAGTACCATTCCGACAAGCATCAAAAAGATCGATCCTAGATACCACCCCCAGAATGCTTTGTCCTGAATATCCGATGAAAATTTTAAAGATTCAACAGCATACAAGGTTAATGCTTTCGGAAAGATAACAAACGGTAAATAAATCAAAATCAACAAGACCCCCGCAACTAGTAGCCATTTACTTTTTGTAAACACAAGATGCCCATCTCGATCCACTTTGGGCTCTTTTTGAAACATTTTTCGAACAATTTTTCCTGCAATACCTGATGACACTTCATTTACTGGCATTTTACTCCCCCGCCTTTCAACATTTCATAATATTTAAAATATACTTTGCAATTGTATCACTATGAATAACATAACTTGCATGATTTTCTTTGTCAAATACCTTAAAGCAAGAATTCTGAATATGCTCGGCAATCATCTCCATATGATCCATTCGAATCAGATCCCTGCTACCCGCAGTCACATATACTGGAATCGTAATTTTGCCCAACTCTTTTGGATCAATCTGTGGTTGAGTAAGCATCATTTTATAGTTTTTTGATTTGGAGAATGCATAAATAAGTTTAAAGAGGATTAGCCAATTTCGCCTAATCCCCTCTGGGTTAATATTTACACCACTCACGACTAGTTTGGACAATAGATCTGGTTGTTTCATTGCTAGCATAAGTGCCACAATTCCACCATCACTGAACCCATAGATAATCGGTTTTTGAATGTTCATGTCGATAATAAAGGACTCCACATCCTCCACCATATCTTCGTAAAATAGTTCTTCTTTTGGATTCTCACTTTTACCATGTCCTCTTGAATCCAAGGCATACACAGTATAGTAATCTTTCAAAAGAAGGACTGCCTTGTCAAAAATCTGATGTGTCTCGCCATTACCATGCAATAGAATGATTGGATCTCCCTGTCCAGACTTTTCATAAAATAATGTTGCACTCATTATTCTTGTCCATTCCAACAGTACGTACAAAGCTTGCACTTATCCACTCCAGTTGCTTCTAACATATCATCCAATCGATTAAATCGAAGCGATGTGAAATTTAATTCTTTACGTATTTCTTCAATCATATTCTCATACTTTACAGACTCTGGATTAGAATACTCACCTAATACTTCCTGCGTTACTTTTCCATTTTCTAGTCTGGCAATAACACGCCTTGTAATCAAATCCATCTCCGAAGATGACCTTGAGAAATTCAAATATTTACATCCAAATAATAACGGCGGACACGCTGGTCTAATATGCACTTCTTTTGCACCACTTTGATATAGGAATTCCGTTGTTTCACGAAGCTGCGTCCCACGAACAATGGAATCATCAATGAGTAAAAGACTTTTATCTTTAATTAACTCATCCACTGCTAACATCTTCATTTTAGCAATTAAATCTCTTTTACTTTGAATCGTTGGCATAAATGAACGTGGCCATGTAGGTGTATATTTAATAAATGGTCTGGAAAATGGAATTCCAGAAGCATTGGCATATCCGATTGCATGGGCTGTTCCTGAATCCGGAACTCCTGCTACGATATCAGGTCTAACGCTATCTCTTTTTGCCATTTTTGCACCACAGTTATATCTCATTTTCTCAACACTTAATCCCTCATAAGCACTTGATGGATATCCATAATAAACCCATAAAAACGTACATATTTTCAAATTATCACTTGGATTTAATAATGTGATACAGTTTTCAGGGGTAATCACTACTACTTCCCCCGGTCCTAATTCTTTATGATCCGTGTAGCCTAAATTCTTATATGCAAAATTCTCAAATGATACACAGAAGGCATCTTCCTTTTTACCAACAACTACAGGTGTTCTTCCATACTTATCACGTCCCGCATATAATCCTGCTTCATGCATCAATAAAATGGAAATAGATCCATCCACAATATCCATAGCATATTTCATTCCATCAATCAAATTCTCTTTTTGATTAATTAGCGCAGCAATTAGTTCGGTTGCATTAATTTCTCCACCACTCATTTCTAAGAAATGTGTTAACCCAGCATTGAACAATTCTTTGATCAAATCTTCTGCATTATTTACCTTACCTACCGTAGTAATCGCATAAGCACCATGATGCGAACGTATAATCAAAGGCTGTGGTTCATAATCAGAGATACAGCCGATTCCCATATTTCCACTCATTTGAGTTACATCTTTATCAAATTTAGTACGAAATGGCGCACTCTCAATATTGTGAATCGAACGGTTAAACCCTTTCGGTCCCCATGTTGCCATTCCACCACGTCTAGTTCCTAAATGCGAGTGATAATCTATTCCAAAAAACAAATCAAATACACAGTCTTCCTTTGAAGCAACACCAAAAAAACCACCCATCCCTGTTTTCCTCTTTTCATTCATTTATTCTGCATTATCTTGATACATCATGCATTATATCAGATATCAATGCCTGTGAAAACATA
>CAZWNX010000106.1:0-1848 GCA_964635395.1 uncultured Lachnospiraceae bacterium | reverse complement strand
AAACATATTTATGAAGCGTTTCGCGGACAGCGTGATCCTTTTGAATCATCTGTGAAAACAAATCCAGAATCCGCTTATCCATATGATTTTCACACAAATCCACCCCAAACAACAGCTGATTTGATAGTATCTTACGAATGCCTGATAAGTCTTGATTCGCCTGATACAGTTGAATGCCTGATAATGCCACCCTCAAATCTTCTAACATGGGATCACTACTTAATTCCATTTCACGCCCGCTGTCATCGAATCCTAGAAGATATCTTAACCAACCTGCAATAACAAGTGGAATATAAATGAGAGTTTCCTGCTCTCCCTTTGCAGTGTATGCTTTGATCGTCTCCCCAAATCGAATTCCCACTTTTTGACTCGTATCCGTTGCTATTCTCTGTGGGGTATCTGGTAAAAAAGGATTGGTCAAACGCTCCTTTAAAACCTCCCCTAAAAACCGTTCTGGATTGATAATGATTGGGTCAAGAACTACCTTTAACCCTTCTTTATATCCCATTTTTTCAACGAGATTTCGCAAATCTTCATCCTTCATTTCATCCGATATTTTCGTATATCCTAGCAAACAACCATAAATTGCAAGTGCTGTATGAAGCGGGTTAAGACAAGTTGTCACCTTCATCCTTTCAACTAGGTCAACCGTCCTGCGATCCCCAAAATACACCCCAACTTCTTCAAGGGGTGGTCGACCATTTGGAAAGCGATCTTCAATTACTAGGTATTCTGGCATTTCCGCATTTACAAATGGAGCAATAAAGGTGTTTTTGCTAGTTGTAACAGGTTGCATCTTCTCAACCCCAAGCGTCTCTAATTTATGACAAATAGCAAGGTCCGGTCTAGGTGTTATTTTATCAATCATGCTCCATGGGAAAGACACTTGCTGTTCATCCTCTAAATAGTTGATAAAATCCGCTTCAACAAATCCATTTTCCATCCACTTTTGGGCAATAAAAAGAACTGCCTGCTTAAGTTTATCCCCATTGTGGCTACAGTTATCCATGCTAACCAAGGCGATTGGAGCTTTGGTTGTTTTAAAGCGGGTATACATGAATGCAGTAACCACAGACATTGTATGCTTTGGATTCTTAGGTCCTTTTGAGATGTCACGACTTACCACCTCAAGTAACTGCCCATCCATATTGTGAAGACCATATCCCTTTTCTGTAATCGTAAAACTAACCATTTGTAAAGAGGGATTTACTGCAATTTCCTGTAGCCTAAGTACCGCTTTATCGTACTCAAAATCTGCCTTAATTGCTTCTGCAATACTTGCAATAACGCTCATCTGATTACTTCCATCTGATAATAGACCTACAAACAGCGCCAAATTATCATATGCTTCATAGATTTGACTCACAATGTCATAATCAAATGTTTCTGCAACGATAATTCCTTTTTCAGAAAGTCCCCGGTCTAATAGTTCTTGTTGAAGCTTGGCAATATATCCTCTGAATATATTCCCCGCACCAAAATGTAACCAGATTGGATTATTCGTTGTATCTTGAATCATTTTAGGAACATCATACCTAGGAAGTTTAATTTGCGCATTACCCCATCCCATTTCCTCTTGTATTCCATCTATCTTTAAAATCATAGTATTCTCCATTCTTTAAAACAAAATCTTTGACATAATGGATTCCTAACGCTGTACTCTTCCCGATCCATTTCCATTCATAAGTGCTTCAACCTCTTGAACGGATACCAAATTGTAGTCCCCTTCAATGGAATGTTTGAGGCAGGATGCGGCTGTCGCAAATTCAATTGTCTCCTGCGTACTCCTCTCTTCTAAGCAGCTGTAGATAAGTCCTGCCGCGAAACTATCTCCACCGCCAACGCGAT
>CAZWNX010000105.1:0-6263 GCA_964635395.1 uncultured Lachnospiraceae bacterium | reverse complement strand
AATTGTTTTAGTGTCATGAAACAACTTAAATCAGGGCACCTTTTCAAGGTGCCCGTAAGATTACCAATCTAAAATGCAATTCATAAATACTATTCAAAAATACAATTCTTACTTAGAGCAAATCGCTCACAAATCGCAATGATTAGATGATTTTTATTTTGTTTTGGAGAGAACAGATAGAAAGGACTTTTTTTGTTATGTAAAATTATATCGGGAGCACTGGATGGGGTTGAAAGTTTCCTAGTCGGTGTCGAAGTGGATGTATCTGATGGTCTTCCGTGCATTGAAGTGGTTGGTCATGTGAATGCACAAGTTCGCGAGGCAAAGGAACGAGTTCGTGTAGCAATCAAAAATTCGGGCATATCATTTCCCCTAAAGAGAATTACAATTAACTTATCCCCAGCAAATAAACGAAAGGAAGGGAGTGCGTTTGATTTACCGATTTCATTAGGAATTATGATTGCTTCTGAAAAAATTGAGTTTGGTCTATTTGAGGGCAAGGTGGTTCTTGGGGAGTTGGGATTAGATGGAGAGTTGAAGGGCATAAAAGGGGTTCTAAATATTATACTCGAAGGAAAGAAACAAGGCTATAGGGAGTATATTATACCCAAACAAAACGTGGGAGAGGCATATGGAATTGATGAAATTAAAATTTACGCATATGATTCGCTTAATACGCTTTTGGTGGATGCGAGGACAGGGTGTCTTATGGTCCATCGGTGGGATGATGGGTATACAACCGATGCTTTGGAGAACAGATCCAATTACCACGATGCAGATGTCGAAGAAGATTTTGCGGATGTGCAAGGACAGGAAGTGGTAAAACGTGTTGCGGAAATTGCGGCTGCGGGATTCCATAATTTCTTGATGGTTGGGCCGCCGGGAGCGGGTAAAACGATGATTGCCAAGAGGATGGTTGGGATTATGCCCAGTATGAGCAAGGAAGAGATTCTCGAGGTTTCTTCTATTTATAGTGCAGCGGGGTTACTTCAGCATGGAGGTGGGTTGATCACCAGTCGACCATTTGTAAATCCGCATCATACGATTTCGGTGCAAGCTATGTGCGGAGGTGGAAATCACCCAAAGCCAGGAGCTATTTCTCTAGCTCATAAGGGAATTCTGTTTCTAGATGAAATGCCGGAATTTAAAAGAGGACATTTGGATCTATTGCGTCAGCCCATGGAGGACAAAACAATCCAAATTGTAAGATTGCATACGAATATAAAATTCCCTTCGGATTTCATGCTGATTGGGGCTATGAATCCTTGTCCGTGCGGGCACTACCCGGATCGAAATAAATGCAATTGCACGGACTTTGAAATAAAGAGATATGTCCAAAACCTATCGTTTCCACTACTTGATCGCATTGACATGTGTGTAGAGATTATGAAAACGATGCCAAATTTAATGAAAGGCAAACTAGCATTTGAGAGCGTAGGAGAAAAAAGTAGTTTAATTAGAAGGAGAGTGGAGGCTGCAAGAGCCATTCAGAGAAAGCGGTTTGCAAATGAAGAACATGGAAAAGGTGATCTTCTTTGGAACGGGACGCTAAGTAGTAAACATATTACAAAGTATTGTAGCTTGTCAGAGGAAGCGAACGAGTATTTAAGAATGCACCTTGATAATCAAGAAGAAACAATGAGAAGTTACCACAAAATAGTCAAAGTTGCGCAAACAATTGCTGATTTAGATAATAATCCTACAATAATGGGGAAACATATTTTGGAAGCGTTGTGTTATAGAAATGCAAGAAATAATCACTGGAGTTAATAATAATTTGTTTTTATTTTTATGGAAAAATGATTAAGTATTTATAAAATTTTAATAATTGATAAGAGAGGAGACAAGGAAATTAATCAATATAATCAAGAAAATGAATTAGATACAAGGGAAAAGTCAAGAATACTGAGTAAAGCGTGTTGGATTGATAATCAAAAAGGAATTGGTAATCGAAAAATGTTTGAATTGTATAAGCAATTTGAATCGATTGACAAATTATATGAAGCAAGCCATTTCGAGTTATGCAAATATTTGCCCGGTGTAGAGGCAAAAGAGTTATATGAGCGGATTCAAAAGTACCAAGAAAGTGAAACTATAAATGAAAAGTGTGATAAGTGCATTTCAATCTGGGAGGAAAACTATCCAAAAAGGTTGAAGGAAATTATAGATCCACCTAAAATCATCTATTGTCGTGGTGATGTTCCGCGCGAAGATCGGTTGACAATTGCGGTTATTGGAGCCAGAGGCTGTAGCGATTATGGCAAACGGGTTGCGAGAGAAATTGGAAGTTTCCTGGCGAGAAACGAAATTCAACTAGTTAGCGGGCTGGCTAGAGGCGTAGACTCCACTGCGCAGGATGCGGCTACGGGTCAAGGGGTTGGTGTGTATGCTGTTATGGGCTGCGGAGTGAATATATGTTATCCGAAGGAAAGCGAAATGGTATATAACAAAATCATTCATTGCGGGGGTATATTGTCCGAATATCCTAGAGATATAAAGCCACAGACATACTATTTTCCGGCAAGAAATCGATTGATTAGTGGATTGTCAGATGGGCTCATTGTAGTGGAGGCGAAAGAAAAAAGTGGAACGATGATCACGGTTGATATGGCTCTTGAGCAAGGACGAGATGTGGGTGTGATTCCTGGAAGAATAACGGATTTGACGAGTAAGGGTTGCAATAAGTTAATCTCTCAAGGAGCTCAAATAATATGGGATTTGGAAGAGTATATAAGATACATTGCACAAAGGAAGCTTTATGTAAACCAAATTGGAAATTCGGAACCATCAAAAAACAATGAAAATAAATGCCACATACTAAAAATTAAGCAAATTCCAAATATTACGACTGAGAAGGAAGGTGTTGCGCGAAGAATTGTTAAAATTTTGTCGGACTGTCCAAAAGGATTACAAGAACTTTACGAGGCCCTAAGTGCAGAGAAAACCATTGACTATCTAGCTTTGATTGTGTTATTATCAGAGCTCGAGGTCATGAGAGTTGTTGAAAAAAATGGTGAAAAATATGTGCTGGCGCACAAATAAAATAGTCGCAATGACATATGAAATAGAAATAACAAAAAATAAAGAAAAATTTAATAAAATTTATACAATTTATATAAAAAAAGCATGTAATATTTGTTAAAAATAACGCAGGTAAAAGGGGTTCACAATTTGACACTGACTTGCAGAAATGATAAAATAGGTTACATAAAACTATGTATTTCGGTCTGAGCAAGACCATAATGATAAATATAATTGTGAATATATAAAATATAACTTGAGAACGGGGATACGGCATGGGTTTTGCAGGACGAAGAAAAGTACGTATTGGTGACATTCTTATAAACGAAGGCCTTATATCGCAAGAGGCGCTGGATAGAGCACTGGAATTACAAAAGATTCAAAAGAAGAAACTGGGCGAGATCTTAGTGTCTGAAGGATTCTTGACGGAAGAAGCAATGGCAGATGCGCTGCATCATCAGCTAGGAATTGACAGGATTGAGTTGAACGGAATTGTTATTCCGGAAGAAATCACCGCCTTGTTTGATAGTGATTTGCTTAAGAAGTACCGAGCGATGCCGGTTATGTATGATCCTAGGAATCTAAATGTTATAAGGGTTGCCATGGCAGACCCCATGGACATGTTGGCGCTTGATGATTTATCCATGGTTACCAATCGGTTGATTGACCCAGTGGTTGCAACGCCTAGAGAAATTATGATGGCGATTGACAAGTATTATGGTAATGCGGAAGCTTTGAAAGCTGCTTCCTCATATGAACAAGAACGAGAAGACCTCTTCAGGGAAGATGAAGTGGAACGGATGATTAACGATGACGTTAATAACTCTCCAATCGTTCAACTTGTTAATGGTATGCTTGAACAGGCGGTGCGTCAAAGAGCGTCCGATATTCACATTGAGGCTCTTGAGAAGAAGGTTCGTGTTCGTTATCGAATTGACGGTGCATTATTTGAAAGAATCACATACAATATTAAACTATTACCTGCAATTGTTGCCAGGATTAAGATTACTGGAGGAATGGACATCTCGGAAAAGAGAAAACCGCAAGATGGACGTATCACAACGTTTGTAGATGGAAAAGAATACGATATCCGTGTATCCATACTTCCGACGGTATTTGGAGAAAAGGTCGTAATGCGTATCACGAATAAGAATGCATTAACGGTTAATAAGTCGCAATTGGGCTTGGGACCACATGAATCAGAATTGTTTGATCATATATTGAGTAATCCAAATGGAATTATCCTTGTTACAGGACCTACGGGTAGTGGTAAATCCACTACGCTATACACGGCGTTAAGCGAGTTGAATACCGAAGATGTTAATATCATTACGGTTGAAGATCCGGTGGAAGCAAATGTAAATGGTATCAATCAGGTTCAAACCAATAATAAAGCGGGGCTTACGTTTGCAAGTGCACTGCGCTCCATTCTTCGACAAGACCCTGATATCATTATGATTGGAGAAATTCGAGATGGGGAGACGGCTGGAATTGCTGTTCAAGCCTCAATCACAGGGCATCTAGTTGTAAGTACTCTGCATACAAACTCGGCAGCAAGTACGGTTACTCGTTTGGAGGATATGGGAATTCCGTCGTACATGATTGCGGACGCGGTTGTGGGAATTATTGCGCAGCGCCTCGTGAGAAGACTTTGTCCGAAGTGCAAGCGCCTAAAGCAAGCGTCGCAGGATGAATTAGAACTTTTGGGATTCGATGAATACGCTGAGGTTTCCATATACGAACCGGTTGGTTGCGGAAACTGTGATGATAGTGGATTTAGAGGCCGAATTGGTGTTTATGAGATTTTGGAAGTAAGTGAAGGCGTTAAGAAAGTCATTGCAAAGGGCGGTGATGCTGAAGAAATCAAGGATGCTGCATTGGAGAATGGCATGAAAACGTTGAGGATGTGTGCAACACAGTATGTTTTGGATGGAATAACATCGGTATCCGAGATGGTAAAAGTATCGTTTGAATTGTAGGTGTTATTCAATTGTATAAAGTTTAGTTAACGAGGAGGAAATAGAAGTGGCTAGTTTTCAATATGTTGCGGTAAACAAGGGTGGCCGACAGGTAAAGGGTGTTGTTGAAGCTGAGAACCAGATGAAAGCAACTGCCAGTATTAAGGCAGACGGATTGGTGCCTGTTGAGATCAAAGAACAGGGAGTGCTTGACAAGGATATTCAGTTTGATATCTTCAAGAAGAAAGTGAAGACGAGGGATTTAAGTTTATTCTGTAGACAGTTTGTAAGTATGCATAGAGCGGGTGTTACGATCCTTGAATCGCTTAAACTCTTGATGGAACAAAGTGACAACCCGACGCTTAAAGAGGCAACACAGCAAGCTTATCTAGATGTTCAAAAAGGTGACACGCTTGCCAATTCATTGAAGAAACGCTCGGATGTATTTCCAAGCTTGTTGATCCAAATGGTGGCGGCGGGTGAAGCGTCTGGTAGTCTTGATGTTGCGTTTGAACGAATGGCGGTACAATTTGAAAAATCTGCAAGGATACAAGGTTTGGTTAAAAAAGCAATGGTTTATCCGATTGTGGTTGCGTGTGTTGCAGTTGTGATCGTAATCATTTTGCTAACAGTTGTAGTTCCGAATTTCATAGCGATGTTCGCGGATATGGATATTAAGATGCCGGCAATTACGTTGGCAGTGGTTGCAATGAGTGAGTTTTTGCAAAAGTTTTGGTGGCTAGTTGCAATTATCGTTGCTGCGATCGTTGCTGGGTTCTCATATGCGAGGAAAACTCCAACGGGTGAAGAAATCATAGCAAAGGCGGCTCTGATGATACCGATGTTTAGCAAGTTAACAACAAAGGCAAATTCTGCAAAGTTTGCAAGGAATCTATCCACCATGCTTGCGGCAGGTATTCCACTACCAGAAGCCGTAGAAATCACGGCTGAGACCATGTCAAACTTATATTTTAAAAGAGCTATGATGGCAGCTAAATCCGATGTAATGCAGGGAGTTCCGCTCTCACAACCGATGGAGCGTTGTGGATTGTTTCCACCGATGGTGTATCACATGACTCGAATTGGTGAAGAAACGGGTAATATGGAAGAGATGCTTGATCGAATGGCAGATTATTACGATGAAGAGGTGGAAGTGGCAACACAATCACTGATGGCAGCTCTCGAGCCGATGATGATTATCTTTATGGCAGGAATTTGTGGAGGTATTATTGGAGCGGTTATGGCACCGATGGTATCGATGTACGAGGGATTGGATCAACTGTA
>CAZWNX010000104.1:0-6287 GCA_964635395.1 uncultured Lachnospiraceae bacterium | reverse complement strand
TATTCAAAGCACGTGTAGCGGCTCACTAATGGATCTTCAATTCGATCACAATAAATTTGATACTTATACTCTTTTTTGCTCCTACATCTCCTAGGATGAAATCCCCTTGTTGTTTCGTATGATTTCATAATTCTTATATCATCTGGTAGTCGCTGGTTAAGCGCATAGCATATTTTAGTTGCATCCATCTTAAAATTTGTTGAAAAGACTGCAATATTGTCAATGGCATGCACACCTGAATCTGTTCGACTAGCACCAATCACCTGAATCTCTTCCTGACACAAATCCGAAACCGCTCTATTTAGAACTTCCTCTATTGTAATTCCATTTGGCTGAATCTGCCAACCATGATAATTTGTTCCATCATAAGCTATATGCAATAAAATCGTGCGTTCCAATAATGTACTATTTCCTTCATTTTTCAAATTTCTATCTCCTAATGAATAAGCAGTGGAATAAAATCGATCCACCCTAGAAAAAGCATTCCTACAAAATAACTAATCAGAATAAAATATGCCAAAAAGTCACGCCCCTTATATTTTAGGGGTTTCATTTTCGTTCTGCCTTCTCCCCCTTTATAACATCTAGCCTCCATCGCCATTGCAAGATCATTGGCTCTTCGAAAAGCTGCTACAAACAAAGGAATCAAGATTGGAATCATTGCTTTTACACGCTTGATTATATTCCCCGTTTCAAAATCTGCTCCTCTAGCAAGTTGAGCCTTCATGATTTTATTCGTTTCCTCTAATAGGATTGGTATAAATCGAAGCGCTATGGACATCATCATTGCAATTTCATGAACTGGCACCTTGATCATATTCAAAAAACGCATGGACCGTTCTAAACCATCCGTCAACTGATTCGGAGTCGTCGTTAAGGTCATAATGGAAGAACCCATTATTAGGAGAAATAATCGTATGACCACTGTAACTGCCTGAACAATTCCTTCATAGGTGATTTTCAAAAATCCAAACTGCCAGATTACAGTCCCAGGTGTAAGAAAAATATTCAAAAAGGAAGTCATAATAAGTAGTGTAATAACACCTCTTATTCCTCTTACAATAAACTTCACCGGCACTTTCGACAATGCAATAACGCTCACTAAAAATATAAACGCGCAGATATAAACGGTAATATTTTGAAATGCAAATAGAGAAATCACATAAATCATTGTTCCAAACAGCTTAATTCTCGGGTCTAGGCGGTGCAGAATCGAATCCACCTGATAATACTGCCCTAACGTTATATCACGAATCATTTTCTTCCTCGTATACGTAAATTATCTACGTTTTTCTTCCAATACTTTTACAATCTCATCTGAAGCTTCTTTCACAGTTGTCAAGTCAACCCTTACTGGTAATCCGGCATTCCTTAGATATTCCAGCAAATAAACTACTTCGGGAGCACGCAATCCCATTTCTTCCAATTCTTCATGATGTCTAAATACAGATTTAGGTATGTCATCAAAAACAATCTTTCCTTGATTCATGACAACAATTCGGTCCACATATTCTGCAACTTCTTCCATACTATGGGACACAATAATAACCGTTATTTCTTTTTCTTTTTGTAACTTTTTTAGTAAATCAAGAATTTCTCTACAGCCTCTTGGATCAAGTCCTGCCGTAGGCTCATCTAGAATCAAAATTTCTGGTTTCATAGCAAGTACACCTGCTATTGCTGCCCTTCTTTTTTGCCCACCCGATAAATCAAATGGGGACTGTAAAATCGAGTCGTCTCCTAGTCCTACCATTCGAAGCGCTTCATATGCTGATAACTCTGCTTCTTTTTGAGATAATCCCAGATTCAGTGGCCCAAAGCACACATCTTTAAACACTGTTTCGTCAAATAGCTGATGTTCTGGGTATTGAAAAACTAACCCAACCCTCGAACGCAGTTTCTTTAAAGAATAACCTTTTTCAAATATGTCTTCACCATCAATATAGACCGTCCCTGATGATGGTTTAAGCAATCCATTCAGATGCTGCACCAGTGTTGATTTCCCAGAGCCTGTATGCCCTATAAGTCCTATCATTTGAGCTTTCTCAATCACAAGTTCAACATTGTCAAGTGCCTTTACTTCCATTGCTGTGCCTGCTTCATAATGATGATTTAAATGATCAATAATTATTTTCATATTACTCCTGTTTATCTATTCAACTAAACCATTTTTTGAATATGCCCTGCTAGTTCCTGAATCGTTATAATTCCCTTCGGAATATTGTAGCCTCTATCTCGTAACTGCATTGCAAGCAATGTGACTTGTGGAACATCTAGGCGCAATTCCTGCAATCTCTCTACTTGTGAAAACACCTCTTTCGGTGTTCCACTTAGTGCAATTTTCCCTTTGTCCATCACAAACACTTTATCTGCAAAAACAACTTCATCCATAAAATGAGTAATTAGAATAATTGTCATTTTCTCTACATCATTCAAGGCTCGAATTACCCTGATAACATCTCTTCTTCCCATAGGATCTAACATGGCAGTTGGTTCATCTAAAATAATACATTTTGGGTGCATCGCTAATACTCCCGCTATGGATACTCTTTGTTTTTGACCCCCGGAAAGTCTGTTTGGAGACTGTTTTCTATAATCATACATTTTAACTGCTTTTAAACTCTCATTTACACGTTCCCATATTTGGCTCGTCTCAATGCCGATATTCTCAGGACCAAATCCCACATCTTCTTCAACTGTTTGACCAATAATTTGATTATCTGGATTTTGAAAAACCATACCTGCTGTTTCTCGTATTTCCCAAATTAATGCTTCATCTTTTGTATCTTTCCCATCCACAAATACACTACCCTGTGTCGGATGCAAAATACCATTGATATGTTTTGCAAACGTTGACTTTCCAGATGCATTATGCCCTAAAATAGCAATAAAATCGCCTTGCTTAATTTCTAATGAAACTTCATCTAATGCTCTTACAATACCTTCAACATTGCCTTCTTCATCTCGTCTTATATATTCAAATGTCACTTTATCTGATTTAATCATATTATTTCCCATCCGCAACTATGCCTACAAACTGTATTTTACAAGATTTACATTTGAAATACAAGAACATGCCCTTTGTTTTATTGATTCCGCCCTAGTAATATGGCATAATCAAGACGAAACACTTACCAAATAATGATTTGCACTCCGTTACATGAATTGTGAGGCTATCAATGAAACTAAAAATAATGATTACAATTTCTATAATTGCATTCATCGTATTGTCCAGTTGTGCACCTTCACCAACTGCTTCTAGCACAAACTCTGTTTCGATTCGAACCGAATCAACCAATCAAGGGTCTAGCTTTCAAAGCAAATCTGCAAATACAGATGACTCAACCGTTCTTAGCGAGACTACCTTTACTCCTCAATTTACAAGCAACGAATTGAACACAAGTATCATTTCAACCATTAGCGGAAATTCATTTCATGAGAACAATGTTATTCAGTATACGGATTTGAGAATTCTGAATCTTTCCTATTATGATTATGACGGTATTCAAAAGCAGGGCGAAATGATCTGTAATAAATTAATAGCCGATGATCTTCTTGAAATATTCAAGGCTCTCTACGAAGCTAAATATCCAATTGAAAGCATCCAATTAATTGATCAATTTAATGCGGATGATAGCACTTCCATGAAAGCGAATAACACATCCTGTTTCAATTATCGCAAGATGACAAGTTCAGCAAAATTATCCAAACATGCCTATGGCCTAGCCATCGATATAAACCCACTCTACAATCCCTATGTCAAAACGACCAATGGTGTAGCACAAGCCTCCATTTACGAAAGTCAGCCCTATACGAATCGAGAAGAAGATTTCCCATACAAAATTATTCAGGATGATCTTTGCTATCAGTTATTTATAGAGCACGGCTTTACATGGGGCGGTGACTGGCGTAATAGCAAAGACTATCAGCATTTTGAAAAGAAATTAAACGCACAATAGAAACGAGCATATTATCGGACTTAATCCAATAATATGCTCTCATTTTTACGTTCATTTACTAAAATGAAAATTATACTAACTCAAGTAATACTTCCATAGCAGCATCACCTTTACGTTGTCCAATTTTAACGATTCTAGTGTAACCACCTTGACGATTTACATATTTAGGAGCAATTTCATCAAATAACATTGCTACTAAATCAACATCCTTTGTTCCTTTTTTCTTTCCTTGGTTCTGTGTAGGAACTTCAAGTACTGGATATAGAACCTTTAACATTTGTCTTCTAGCATGAAGTCTAGTAGATGAATCTTTTTTGATTTCTTTTTCTACTTCATCATAAACAGTAACTTTCTTACCATCTACAACTTCCTTCACTCTTTTACCATCTTTATCTTTACGTGCAACTTTTGCCATTACTTTAACAGTTTCAAAATTGTCTTTTTCTTTTACTGCTAATGCAATAATTCCTTCAGCAATTTTAACAACTTCTTTCGCTTTTGCTTCAGTTGTAACGATTTTTCCATGATACAATAAATTTGTAACCTGGTTTCTTAATAATGCTTTTCTTTGACTAGAAGTTCTTCCTAGTTTTCTGTACTTTGCCATTTTTTCTCTCCATTCATGGTATCTTCTGCAACGCCATTGGTCTTACCTGCATAAGAAATATTATTAGTTCCACTCCTGATCTACACATAAATGCCAGCGGTCTTACTTTCTGTGCGAAAGGTTTTTATTCTTCTGTTGGATTTAGCTGGAGTCCAAGTTCTTTTAATTTTGCCAAAACTTCTTCCAACGATTTACGTCCAAGATTTCTAACTTTCATCATATCATCAGAAGTTCTATTGGTTAGCTCTTCTACTGTATTGATTCCAGCTCTTTTTAAACAGTTGTACGAACGAACAGACAATTCCAATTCATCAATGCTCATTTCAAGCACTTTTTCTTTTTCATCATCTTCTTTTTCAATCATAACTTCTGCTGTCTTTGCATTTTCAGATAAATCAATAAATAAACACAAATGCTCGCTTAACACCTTTGCAGCAAGACTTACTGCTTCATCTGGTTCTAATGCACCAGTTGTATAAACATCCAATGTCAACTTATCATAATCCGTAATTTGTCCTACACGAGTGTTTTCAACAGTTAAGTTAACTCTTTCAACAGGAGTATATATAGAATCTACCGCAATAACTCCGATTGGAAGATCATCATGCTTGTTTTTATCAGCACTTACATATCCTCTGCCTTTTGTTATTGTAAGTTCCATATAAATCTTACTATCTTTTCCACCGCTTAATGTAGCAATTACTTGATCTGGATTACAAATTTCAATTTCGGAATCCACTTGAATATCAGATGCTCTTACAACACCCTCACCTTCAAATTCAATGTAAGCCGTTTTTGGCTCATTTGTAGAACTGGTATTTCTAATTGCCAAGCTCTTAAGATTCATTATGATTTCTGTAACATCTTCTTTAACACCTGGAACTGAACTAAACTCATGTAACACACCATCAATCTTAACCATACTGATTGCAGCACCTGGTAATGATGAAAGCATAATACGTCTTAGAGAATTACCCAATGTTACTCCATATCCTCTTTCTAACGGTTCCACTACGAATCTGCCATACTTTTTATCTTCAGAGATCTCAACAACCTCAATGTTAGGTCTTTCAAAGTCAAACACTGTAAATACCTCCTTACAATTATGGTTTTCTGCTCTTTAAAATTATTTAGAATATAATTCGACAATAAGCATTTCATCAACTGGTACGTCGATTACTTCTCTTGCAGGAAGGTGCTTAACAGTTCCTTTTAAACCTTCAAGGTCCTGTTCCAACCATTCTGGTACAAGTCTTCCACCAGTTACTTCTACGATATCTTTATATCTTTGTAATCCTCTAGATTTTTCTCTGATTTCGATTACATCTCCAGCTTTAATTAAGTAAGAAGGAATATTTACACCCTTACCATTTACTAAAACATGTTTATGTCCTACGATTTGTCTTGCTTCTCTTCTTGTTCTAGCAAATGCAAGACGGAAAATCACATTGTCAAGTCTGCTTTCAAGCATAACCATTAAATTCTCACCAGTTAAGCCTTTCATTCTATCAGCTTTCTCATAGTAATTTCTAAATGGTTTTTCAAGAACACCATAAATGAATTTTGCTTTTTGCTTTTCTCTTAATTGCAAACCATATTCACTCATTTTCTTGTTTGCTCTATTTAATGTTCTGTTAGATTTCTTGTCATATCCCAAAAATCCTGGTTCTAATCCAAGAGATCTACATCTTTTTAATACGGGTACTCTATTAACTGCCATT
>CAZWNX010000103.1:0-6320 GCA_964635395.1 uncultured Lachnospiraceae bacterium | reverse complement strand
GAGACAACGGAATCAAAGAAGACTACCTACCCAAAGTTAAATACTCCGTATTATGGGGAGACACAAGCGGACATCAAACGAAATAAAATACTTAGTATTGTAGTTCCTATTATGGGGGCTTTGCCAGGAATGATCTTGTGGATTATTGCGGGTCAAGGTGGTTATATTCAGCAAGTAGTTGCAATGATGATTGTATTAGGCGTGTTTACTGGACATGCTCTTTTCTCCAAAAAGATTACATGGGGGAGTATGCTTTTTGTTATATTTACGATTTTTTTTGCAACGTATATTGCGAATCTACTTACCTATACATTTTTGGTTGTAAATCAAATGGGAGTAAGTTTTTTAAAAGCACTTTTCGGCGTAGTATTTGGGATTGCGCTAGTAGATGAACTTAAAATTTCTTTTTGGGTGGATCTGCTTGTTAGTATGTTTTTTGAAGCGAGTGGATCGTTGGGATTATACATCTTTTATTTGAAGAAGAGAGGCAGAATTTAGAACTTATTTGGATGATGCATTTGACCAGAAGGTCGGTGTGAAGAATGGAAAAAAATGAGAATAGAAAAAAATGGGGTATGTTAATTGCAACGATAATACCTCAAATATATCTTGGAATTATAGCTGCTGTTGGGCTTCATGAAACAATAGGGCATGGGATGCTTTGTGCCATGCTCGGTGGCAAGTTTTTGGGATTCACATTATTAGTGGATGGAATGGGTTATGCGTTGATTGAGTTTTCCAAATTAATGTTTGAACGACAAATACTCATCTATTGGGGAGGGTTTGTCGTCACGACAATACTTTCTGTTGTGGCATTTGTAATGGCTTATCGTTTAAAAAAGCGAATGTATAGTTGTATGTTTTTTCTAGTAATGGGATATACTTTTATGATGGATGGAATCCCTTACTTTTTCTGGGATAGCCTTATGTTGGGTGGAATTGGCGATTTTTCAAGGATATTTGCATTGCAAAACAACCAGGTGATTCGTTGGGTTGTAATTGTTTTCACAGGTATGTTTTTTATCCTTAGCACCTTATGGTTTGATTTACAATTGACACATCTACTAGTTGCTTTTTTTCAAAAACAAAACAAGCCAATGACTGCCAGAATTGGCATCTATCTATTCATCGGCTTGTTACAAATGATTGGTTGGTCTAGTTTTGATTTTAATCAACTAGTGCCTGGAATTGGCTTATTGCCGATGGTTGTAGGAATTGTCTTAACCATATTGTTGATAGCTGTCATTCCTATATTTTGGGCAAAATGGAAACTAGTTAATCGTACGATTACTTATAATGTGCAGATCAGTATTGTACCACCTACCATTTTGTGGATGATCATGTTTCTTGTAATCCTGATGATCATACTTTGTTTTCAAAAAGGCATTGTGTTTTTGGGATTATCTTAAACGAATAAGCATCATTGCAACATCGTCTGTGAACGTGGTGTGATGAGATTTATGCATCATGTGAAACGCATAAAAGATTTCTTCGAGGTATTCAGCAGGACTTCTCTCAAATGTTTCTTGAAGCGTTTGAGAGATGGAGAATACTTTGTTCCAGCCGGTGAAATCAGAATCACTTCCAGAACAAAACAGCCCATCCGTATAAAGAAGTAGGAAGTCTTTAGACTTTAGTTGGGTGGTTTTTGTTTCGAAGGTTACATTCTCCATAACGCCTACGAGGAATCCATTTTGCTCGATTTCTTCATAGGTGTTTTCGCTGCATCGATATAATATAGGGTAGGGATGACCAGCATTAGCATAAGATAATACATTGTTTTCCAAAGTACCTACAAACGCAGTGAAAACAACATAAGAATCTTTACCTGCAAAATCAAAATACGAAAATATTGAACGGTTCATATCTTCTAAAATTTCGTGTGGTAGAAGGGAGCCGTTTTCAATACATTTGCGAAAGAGAATTTTCACCATGGAGGATGCCATTCCTGCAGCAATACCATGCCCTGTGACATCGGCAATCATAAAGTGAATCTTATCACCAATTTCCACACAATCAAAAAAGTCGCCCCCTATTCCTAAGGAAGGATGAAATTTGATATAGAGATCAATGTTTTTAAGATTGTTTGATTTTGGGAGCATGATATTAGCGAAGGCGTTAGCATTCTTTAATTCTTCACTTATATGCTTGTTTAGTGCATTGATTGTGTGGTTTTGTTCATACATTTTCAGTGCGTTTTTAGCTTTTAGGGGCAAAATAATATTCATATCATTTTTTGAAAGGGGCTTTGTAAAATAATCTACAGCGCCTTTTTTTAATGTGTCCTCAATGGACTTGATTTCTGTGATAGAACTATTCACAATAACCGGAATATCGCGATATTCTGGATTGCTTTTTAAAGCTTCTAATGTTTTATAACCATCTAATACGGGCATAATTAAATCAAGTATGATTAAGTCCACCTGAATTCTATGGACGATTTCAAGAACTTCCTTGCCGTTCTCGGCTTCTGCAAAAGTAATGTTGCTAAGACTTTGAGACAATATATCTTTAATTAATACACGATTCATCGTTGCATCATCTGCAATAAGAATATGATAATCCATAGAAATCACCCCTCTACTGATTTTTCATTTCAAAAAACTGGTCCAACTTCATTAATTTAAATAAACTTTGTACATCTGAATTGGCTCCGATTACGCAGAAATTTAGTCCTAGTGCTTTGGCTTTTTTGAAAAGCCCTATAACAAAGGTAACTCCAGTTGAATCGATGTTGTTGGTTTGCTCTAAATCTAATAGCAATTCATCAAATTCTGAAAAAGTAGGAGCGATTTTGTCAAGTTCTTCGTTATAGGAAGCGATTTTGTTGGCAGTCAACCCTTCGGTAATGGATAGAATAAGTGTTTGACCTTGTATTGATTTTTTCATAAAGAATCCTCCTCATTTAATGCTAAATGCACTTTAATCTGATTACCTGAAATATTGATAGTATGGGACATTTCCTTTAATAACTGCAGTCCGCGGTTTCGTTCACGCAATATAATATCCTCGGTATCAACGTCATAAGCTATGTTGTTAAGATCTGACTCAATGCCCAATCCCTCATCAATGACCTCAAGAATAATAAAGTCATTCTCACGAAGAATACGACAGACGACTTGCTTGTCAGGATGAAACTGATTACCATGCTCGACGGCATTATTGAGTAATTCGCGCAGCAGGAAGTTGATTTTGAATAAAGTTTTAGTTCCCATTGTATTAAAATTTGTAGAGAAATGCTGCATAATCTCATCGACTGTATCATGAACAGACTGAAACGAAGAATCCACTTTGCTCTCATAAATAATCATCTTTTCCATATCGTGCATTGAATGGCCCCCTTTTATTAGATTACCGAAATAGGTAAAAAATCAAAGCAGTGATTATAGTAGGCATGAACGCATACTTGAGCAACAAGACTGGAGATATTCCTGAATCAAAATATTTCTTTAAAACAGATTGACCGACTGGGTTTGGAGCATTTGCAATGACTGTTAAACCTCCACCGGTGACGGCACCAGTTAGTATTGCATACTTCAATGCATCTGAAAAATTAGGAACAAGTGAACTTAGATAAGTAATAGAAGCATTATCGTTAAAGGATGTGAGGATAATGGCTGTAATATTGAGTCCAAGCTCTGGCATATTTTGAAGGAGAGGACCAATCCACCAACTCTGTAAGGTTCCATGGATCATTAATCCTGCAAGGAAAAAGGCGACTAGTAAAGGTTGTTTCAGATCCAGCCGATTTTGGTAATCGTTTGTAACTTGGTAAAAACCAAGGAAAAACAAAAAGCCTGCGAGGAAAAGAACTGGTTCATGAGCATTTAGTACGGTCCATAAGAGGAAAAACAAATGAACAATCATAATCCAGACAGGAACACTGGCATCTCGTTGGTCCCAGTTTGGATCAAAAAATGGAGGTCTCTTTTCTTTTGGTAATAAGCCAGGGATGGTTCTAGAAAACTCTTCTTCCCTGATACCATTAAATTTTTCAGTGATTGCGTTTTCGATATCGTACTTTTCGCATTCTTCAGGTGTGAGTTTTTCTTTTGCTAATTCTTTGATGTTTTCTTGTAAAATGAGGCTATAAGCATCGAGTTCACTTGTAAAGGCCACATTCTTATCAACAAGCTGTTCGAGCTGATCAAAACTATCTTCCAATTCTTTCTTGCTAATAAACCGCTTTTGAATGTAACGCTTGTATAAATGCGTTTGATACGCAGGCTTTAGTTCGCGAAGATCCTTTTTGCAGATTATAAAATAGAAAGTTGTGGAGATAGCGATTGCAAGAATTGCTTTCCATCCAAAGTGAAAAAACATAAATGGTGTATCCCAGTTCCATACAGAAGCAACCATTAGCACTGGTGGAGCTGCAAAATTTGTTAAGACACCACCGATTGATACATTCACAAATAAGAGAGCGAGAGTTACGTATTTCAACTTCTTGCTAGGGTTTAGACTATAGAATTTGTCACCAAGTAACATGGCGCCAATGGTCATTGCAGCGGGTTCGGTTATAAATGAGCCAAGAAGTGGAGCGAGGACTAGTAAACAAATCCACCAAGCTTCAAGGGTGTTACCAAAGAGTTTAACAAGTTTTCCGAGAAGGACTTCAAATAGTTTAACAATTGGTCTGCTTGACGCAATACACATAATTACGATAATAAAAAGCGGTTCAGTGTAGTGTAATGAATTCACGTAATATACCGCAGTATCCCAATTGAAGTAGATTGCAATACAAATGATAAGAGCGACGGACCATAGACCAAAAACGACTTCGACTTCACTAATCAAGTGGAATAAACTTGCCCCAATGGAGTGGGAATTCTTATCGCGCTTCCCTTTTTCAATTAGTAATTGATGATTTTTTTCGAATTTATGAGCAATTTTTTGAATTGCGGAAACCAACATGGAGTGTGTAATCGCAAGGAAAAAGAGCATTGTAACAATGACATTAAACGGTTCCTGCTTTGCTCTTCCTACAATAACATCAATGGAACCTGGCACATCCTGATCTTGATAAGATTCCTGAGACCTGGGAAAAGTAATGGAATCATCGGAATCTTGATTGCTATGAGCAAGGCTTGAAAATGGAAGGCATAGCCACAAAATACTAATCAGAGCAATACAAAGAAGTATGGACTTTGGAGCAAACTGTTGAAGTGTTCTTTTCATAAGGTCTAGATCCTTTCATACTAAAAAGTTGATTGTAACAATATAGCATGATTGCATAAAAATTATAACAAATTATAGCATTTTTTAGAAATATTTACCATTAGTTTTTGATTTGTGTTATAAATAAATCAAGATATTAGGCAAAGGAGAATGAACGTGAAAAAGCAATATGATGTTGTCGCATTAGGGGAATTACTGATTGATTTTACTAGCTCTGGAATGAGTGCGAATGGAAATATATTATTTGAGGCGAACGCAGGAGGAGCACCTTGTAATGTACTTTCAATGGTTAAAAGGTTTGGTCACCAAGTAGGTTTTATTGGAAAAGTCGGACAAGATATGTTTGGAGAGCAGTTAAAAGATACACTTTATGAACTGGGGATCGAAACTAAGAATCTGATGATGGACGAAGGACACCCAACAACTCTTGCGTTTGTAAAAACAGCAACAAACGGAGAGCGAGATTTCTCATTTTACCGTAATTACTGTGCGGACATTATGATTTGCGAAGCAGATATCTTGCAGGAACAGACCCAAGCAATGATTGAGCAGGCGAAGATTTTTCATTTTGGGACACTATCTCTAACACATGAATCGAATCGTCTAGCAACTTATAAAGCGATAGAGATTGCGAAGGAGAGTGGAGCATCTATAAGTTTCGACCCAAATCTAAGAAAGGTTCTGTGGAGTGACCTAGCGGAGGCAAAGAAGCAATTCACTTACGGATTTACACAGTGTGATATTCTAAAGATTTCAGATGAAGAGCTTGTTTGGTATTACGAGGAAGACAATTTGGAAAAATGTATTTGCAATCTTCGTAAAGAGTTTCCGAATGTTCAAATGCTTCTATTAACAAGTGGAAAAGAGGGAAGCAAGGCTTATTATAAAGACTATGTAGTTGAAGTGGCTGGATTTGTTAGAGAAGAGACGCTAGATACAACTGGTGCAGGAGATACATTTTTTGGGACATGTATTCATTTTGTTTTAGAAAAAGGTCTTGAAGGTTTTGGGCAAGAAGAACTTGCAAAAATGTTGAGATATGCAAATATGGCCGCCTCCATTATTACAACAAAAAAAGGCGCATTGAAGGTAATGCCTACTAAAGACGAAATTTTTGAGGCGTTAGAACAGTTTCAATGATA
>CAZWNX010000102.1:0-6320 GCA_964635395.1 uncultured Lachnospiraceae bacterium | reverse complement strand
TATGAAAGGAATGGCAGATATGAAGATATTAGTAGTCGATGATGAAAGTAGAATGAGGAAGTTGGTAAAGGATTTTCTTAAAAATGCTGGTTACGAAGTTCTAGAGGCACAGGATGGCAGGGAGGCAATAAATGTTTTTGATTGTAACCCTGACATCCATCTTGTGGTGCTAGATGTAATGATGCCATTTTTAGATGGTTATCAAGTGTGCAAAGAAATCCGTAAAATCTCCAAAACACCGATTATTATGTTGACTGCAAAGGCGGAAGAGCGAGATGAACTGAAAGGTTTTGAAGTGGGTGTTGATGAGTATATTTCGAAACCATTTAGCCCCAAAATATTGGTTGCAAGAGTGGACGCATTGTTAAGAAGAACCTATCAACAGCAAGTTGAGGAAAAGCTAATTGCAGGTGAAATAGAGATTGATAAAAAGGCGCACTATGTTTTGATTGCTAATAAAGAAATCGAATTAAGCGTTAAGGAGTTTGAGTTACTTACATTCTTTGTAGAAAACAAAGGAATTGCATTATCTAGGGAAGTGATTTTAAATCATGTGTGGAATTATGACTATTATGGTGATGCAAGAACGATTGATACCCATGTCAAAAAGTTGAGGAGTAAAATGGAACCCTATGGGGATTATATTAAAACAATCTGGGGTATGGGATACAAATTCGAGGTGACCAATGAAGGGGAAGATTAATAAGCAGTTTACAATCCTTTTTATTTTCATGATTAGTGGAACCATATTTCTTTGTTGGATTTTAAATTCTACATTGTTGGATAATTATTACTTGTTGAACAAACAGCAGGTTTTGGAAAAAGCTTACCGCGATGTAAACCTTGCAATTACGGAGGGAAGCATTACTTCAGATGATTTTAGTCTAGAATTTTCCAAAACTTGTGGTATATACAATTTAGATATGATTATCTTAGATGCAGATTCAAATTATATAGTTACGTCGTTGAATGAACATGAATCCATGTTCTTGCAACAACAACTTTGGAAGCATATTTTTGAAGAGGAAAACCCAAAAGATAGAGTTATTAATAAACAATCGGACTATATTATTCAAACTTATCAAGATGGACGAACTAGGATTAATTATTTGGAGATGTGGGGAGTGTTTAGCAATGGGACTATATTTTTGATGCAAACACCACTTGAAGGGATGAAGGACTCTGCTAAAATTGCCAACCGCTTTTTGGCGTATGTGGGATTGATTACCACCTTTATTAGTGCAATTATCATGTTTTTTGTCTCAGATAAAATGACAAGGCCAATTATGAAATTGGCGGAAATTTCGAATAGGATGGCTTCGTTAGATTTCGATGCAAAGTATCATGGTAAGGAGAAAAATGAAATCGGTTTACTGGGTAAACATATGAATACCCTATCGGATGCGTTGGAAAAAACAATCTCCGAGTTGAAAACGGCTAATAACGAGTTGCAACATGATATTGAGAAAAGGGAGCATATCGATGAAATGAGGGTTGAGTTTTTATCGAATGTTTCGCATGAGTTAAAGACCCCGATTGCCCTCATTATGGGATATACTGAGGGGTTAAAGATGAATATCCATGAAGATGCAGATTCGAAAGACTTCTATTGTGATGTAATATTAGATGAAGCAACAAAAATGAATTTGTTAGTAAAGAAGCTTTTGTCATTAAATGAACTTGAGTTTGGGAATGATATTCTGCAAATGTCTAGATTTAATGTAGCTGAACTCATTAGGAGCGTTGTACAATCAAATGAATTGATTCTAAAACAAAAAGACATTCATTTAAATATTTGTTCGGAACAAGTGGTTTTTGTTTGGGGCGATGAATTTATGGTTGAGCAAGTATTTGAAAATTATCTGACAAATGCAATCAATCATGTGAGTGGAGTGAATCAAATTAACATTTCCATTCAAGAGAGTCCAGAATGTTCAAATACAATTCGAATAACTGTATTTAATTCGGGATCAAGTATTCCATCAGATAGTGCAGCATATATATGGGATAAATTCTATAAAGTAGATAAAGCAAGGACGAGGGAGTATGGCGGAAGTGGAATTGGATTATCAATCGTTAAGGTCATTATGGATTCACTTCATCAAAAGTTCGGGTTTGAGAATAAAGAAGCCGGTGTGGAATTTTGGTTTGAACTAGAATCGAAATAATGTTAGAATGTTAGACAGATGAGTACTATAAAATTGAAATGAGGTTTTCATATGAGACGTATTGCAAAATCGATTGTACTATTATTGGTTTTTGTTACCATAAGTGGCTGTTCAAATAAAATCCCCACAATGACGATTGAGCAAGAAAACCAGATTGTTGAATATGCTGTTGGAAAAACGCTATACTATGAAAGCAATCATGATGAACGACTAGTGGATGATATTATAGTGTCTAGCAACTCTGCAAGAAAGCAGGCGGAAATAAATGCGCGTAAGCAAGAAGAAGAGAAAAAGCGTGAAGAGCAAAAGGCAGCGTTAAGTGAAAATTTAGTGCAAGAAAATAGTGAAGACAGTGGTGAACAAACGCAAGCTTCAGAAGAGGATATGAAATATAATACGCTTGAAGATATGGCTAATTTTTTGGGGTTAGTTGGCTGTAAGGTCGAGTATAATCAATATGAGCAATTGGACGCATATCCGAATCAGCAGATGCAGGAAGACCTAGCCTTTGTGATGACTGCAACACCGGGTAACACCTTTCTAGCGCTGAAGTTTAAAATATTCAATGAGACAGGAGATACCATTCCTTTAAATCTGGCTGATTCAACATTGAGTTATCGGATTGTAATAAACAAAGATCAAAAATATCGATCACTTAAGACACTCTTATCGGATGATTTCACGAATTATGTGGGAGATATTCAAGCAAACGAAGTTTTAGATGTGGTTATACTAGCTGAAATTCCGAATAATCAAATACAAGAGGGAGATGTTGTTGAGTTATTGATTAGAAAAGACGGAAATAGTATTATTATTCCACTTGAATAAATGTTTTTAAATATAATTGTATACAAATATACAGGAATGTATTGACAAATAATTCGTAATCATGTACTTTAATTTTACAAGATCGTTTTCATTGTGGATTAAGGAAACAGACCGATATCCCAATCGATATCGGTTTTTTTATAACTATTTTAAGAGTGAGACTCTAGAAGGAGGCAAAATGGAAAAAAAAGTAGCAGTAATCATGGGAAGTGACAGTGATTTGCCAATTGTAACAAAAGCAATCGACAAATTGAGGGCCTTTGAGATTACACCAGAAGTTCATGTGATGAGTGCACACAGAACTCCAATGGAAGCTTGTGAGTTTGCTTCAAAAGCGAGGGAAAATGGTTTTTCTGTAATCATTGCAGCAGCTGGTATGGCAGCACATCTTGCGGGTGTGTTAGCAGCCAATACTACATTACCTGTTATTGGGATTCCATGTAAATCGACATCTTTTGATGGAATGGATGCGTTATTATCTACTGTTCAAATGCCAAAAGGAATTCCGGTTGCAACAGTGGCTGTAAATGGAGCTGAGAATGCAGCAATTTTAGCAGCTCAAATGATTGCGATTTCGGATAAAGATATGGAAAAACGCTTGAGTGATATGAAAAAGGAAATGAAAGATGAAGTATTACAAAAAGATGCGAAGTTACAAGAGGCACTAAAGAAATAGTGATTTAAAGAGGAGAAGAATATGAAAAAAGCCCTTACCAAACTGAATTTGCCGAATTATATCGTGGATGTAATGGAGCAAGCACCAGATATTGTTATTCCAAGAAGCAGAGAAGAGTTATTAGAGCTTGCACTTGGTGGCGACCTTAGCGCGGATGTATTTTCCGTTGAATATGATGTAAAAGGAATGGGACGTGTTGTTGAAGCAACAGTAACGAATTGTAAGAATGGTGCTGCTGTAAATTATTTGGATGATTATATGAGAAGAAGAGATCCGGATTGCTTATATGTTGCAGACCAACAAGAAACGGATAAACCTAAATATGAAGATGAGTACAAACAAGATTTCTCGATTTTGAGAAACGAAACCTTTGAGTGGCTAAAAGAGCAACCATTACTCGTTTTTCCTTTTAAAGCAGGTGGATTCGAATTTGGGTATGATGCATTATTGGTTGCACCTGCAAATGCCGGATTTTTCGCGGCCGGACTTGCTGATTTACAAGGATTTATCAATGTTGATGAAATTGATTGGGATTTTGATTTAAAGGCAGTTATTTATTTAGCTCCTCCTTTTAGACATACTCATTTTGAGGGCAAGCAAATTGTTGTTCATAATCGATTAGAACGAGTGCATGAAGTGTTTTCATACAACCTTTACCCAGGTCCTAGTGCAAAAAAAGGAATTTATGGAGTCCTGATTCATATAGGAGAGCAAGAGGGATGGGTTACAGCACATGCATCTACCGTTAAAGTAGTAACTCCTTATGATAATGAAATCGTAATTATGCATGAAGGAGCTTCTGGTGGCGGAAAAAGTGAAATGACTGAGAGTATTCATAAAGAGCCAGATGGAAGGGTTCTGTTGGGACAAAATGTTATTACAGGGGATAAAGAGTATTTGGAATTAAGCGATACCTGTGACTTAAGACCTGTTACTGATGATATTGCACTGTGTACTAACAAAATTCAAAACGATAGTAAGAAACTAGTTGTTAAGGATGCTGAATCAGGTTGGTTTTTACGCTTGGATCATATTAAAAGTTACGGAACCTCTCCGGAATTTGAACGTATTTTCACACACCCTGAAAAACCACTCATTTTCTTAAATATAGATGGAGTTCCTAAAGCGACATGTCTCGCGTGGGAGCATACATTAGATAAAGATGGAACACCATGTCCAAATCCACGTGTTATTCTGCCGAGGTATTTGGTTCCAAATGTAATTAGTGAGCCGGTGGAAGTAGATGTGAGAAGTTTTGGAGTGCGTGTACCGGCTTGTACAAGAGACAACCCTTCTTATGGAATTATGGGTATTTTCCATGTGTTACCTCCAGCTCTTGCATGGTTGTGGAGATTGGTAGCTCCACGTGGATATAATAATCCAAGTGTTGTGGGTGGTTCGGAAATGACAAGTGAAGGTGTTGGTTCATATTGGCCATTTGCAACAGGTAAGATGATCAAGCAGGCAAATCTACTATTGGAGCAAATTTTAGACACACCAAATACCAGATATGTTCTAATTCCAAACCAACATATTGGATCTTATAAGGTGAGTTTTATGCCACAGTGGATTTCGAGAGAGTATATTGCGAGAAGGGGTAGTGCAAAGTTCAAGCCAGAACATCTGGTGGAAGCAAGGTGCCCGTTGTTAGGATATGCCCTTAATTCTTTAAAGATTGATGGAAATTATGTTAGACGATCATACCTTCAACCTGAAAACCAATCCAATGTCGGGAAAGATGGATACGATGCTGGGGCAAAGATATTAACTGAATTCTTTGCACAAGAGTTGAAAAAGTATGATGTTGAAGATTTGCATCCTGTGGGTAAAGAAATTATTGATTTGTTTTTTAAAGGAGCCAGCTTGGAAGAATACATTGAACTTATTCCTATGCGTTTCTAGGTTTTGTGTGATGACTACAGATTGCGCGAAAGTCCATTTTACAAGGATTTTCGCGTTTTTTTAGTAATTGTGAGAACTGCAAAATGTTGGAATGAAAAAAGTAATTTAATTATTTTCAAAAAAGTATTGACGTGAGCAATTTGCCATGATATTATATCAAAGTTGCCTGTCGGACAAGAGACAGCGAACAAAGCGAAAATGAACAAGAGAACCTTGATAACTGAACAGTAATACAAACCTGAAAATTCTAAAAGAGTAAAGCGAAAGCTTACAAAAGAAAATTCAAAAGAACGACCTAAAACAGTAAAACAGAGTTTAGGGAAGAGGAAACGAGAAATCGGGGAATCGGACTTAAATTCACGGAAAAAATTAGCTAGAAGTTGATTTTGACCAAAGATGAAACAATCATACAACATGAGAGTTTGATCCTGGCTCAGGATGAACGCTGGCGGCGTGCTTAACACATGCAAGTCGAACGGAAACAAGATGAAACCTAGTGATTCTTGTTTTAGTGGCGGACGGGTGAGTAACGCGTGGATAACCTGCCTTATACTGGGGGATAACACTTAGAAATAGGTGCTAATACCGCATAAGCACACGGTCTCGCATGAGACTGTGTGAAAAACTCCGGTGGTATAAGATGGATCCGCGTCTGATTAGCTAGTTGGTGAGGTAATGGCTCACCAAGGCGACGATCAGTAGCCGGCCTGAGAGGGTGAACGGCCACATTGGGACTGAGACACGGC
>CAZWNX010000101.1:3962-6322 GCA_964635395.1 uncultured Lachnospiraceae bacterium | reverse complement strand
ATTTGCAATTGCAGTATTTGTTATTTTTAGTAGTATTATTCAAAATAAGATGCTCGAAAAAGTTCCTTATTCAGAGTATGTCATTATGTTGTTGCTAGTGGGTAAATTTTTACTTGGTATTATCTTTATTCCATTTTTATTCTACACTAACAGCTTTCTGATTAAAGGTCGAAAAAAGGAATTTGGCTTATACAATATTTTGGGACTTACCAAAAAGCAAATTGGTGTTGTTTTATTGATAGAAACAGGAATTATTTATGTGGCTACGATTATTTTAGGCTCAATAGCAGCAATTGTTTTTGGTAAAATTGTGTTTCTATTGTTATTAAATATTAGTGGTTTGCCAGTACATACTTCCATGGATATGAAAGTATCCAACTTTACATCAGCCTGTATTTTGTTTGGAATCATTGCATTTATGAATCTTGTAACAAATCTATGGACCTTGGGAAAAGCGAATCCAACAGATTTACTAAATGGAACAAAGAAGGGTGAAAAAGAACCAAAACACTTAATCATGAATACAATTGTTGGAATTGGATTTCTTGGATGGGGATATGTTATTGCATTTTTTGCTAAAGTGGATAGTATGGTATTTATTAATTTCTTTTTTGCAGTACTTCTTGTAATTGTTGGAACATATTTCTTATTTACATCTGGAAGTATTGCATTATTAAAATCATTGCGCAAAAATAAAAAATTCTATTATAAAAAAGAAAACTATGTAACCATTTCGGGAATGCTTTATCGCATGAAGAAAAGTGCAGCAAGCCTTTCGAATATCTGTATCTTTAGTACGATGATTATTATTACATTGCTATGTACACTGGCACTGACCATTGGGGAAGATGGCGCAATTCGATATAATTATCCAATTGATGCAGTGTATGCATTTCTAGGAACGAATGATACGGATGAGGCTGTAATCAAAGCCGCGTATACTAAGATTGCCCAAGAACATCGTGTGAAAATTTCAAATGAGATTCACTTCAATTATTTAGCAATAGATGCCTATCAGATGGATGATCAGTTTTTCACACAAAATCCAAATGAAGATCAGAAAGAGAAGTTGGTTGATTTGGATAAAGTCAAGGTAATTAGTGATCGAGCATTATCTGTTAAAGTTCTTAGTCTCAAAGAATATGAGACCATTGTAAGGGCGACAGCCAATGAGGCAGCCGACACCGCCGCCGACACCACAGCCGACACTGCAACGAATTTTACACAATCCAAGTTAGAGAATAACGAAGTTATTATTTTCACAACCAAAGAAGACTATCCGTTCCAAGACATCACAATCGATGGACAAACCTATGGTATCAAGGAGCAGATTAAAGAAATCGGAGTGGATGTGAAAGAAATTCATAGTTACATGGACAATAATATATATATTATTGTGAAGGATCAAGAAGCAATTAACCGATTGAAACCTCAATTAACATATCGAGATATAGGATGTTTTTTTGAATCCTATCAATTTGATGTGAGCGGCGAAAATCAAAATGTCCAGGCATTTTACACAGAGTTTGATGAGTTTTGTAAGACTATAGAGAATTTTTATAGCAGTAAAAACAGTCTTGATTTCAAGCAGCAATCTAGATCTTTGAGTGGTGGTTTGTTATTCATTGGTATTTTCTTTGGAATCATTTTTTCCATCTGTTTGATTCTAATTATGTACTATAAGCAAATTTCAGAAGGAATGGAAGATAAGGCTAATTTTGAAATTATGCAAGAGGTTGGAATGGATACACAGGATGTGAAATCAACCATTCACAGGCAAATCATGCTGGTATTCTTTATGCCACTCATTGCCGCAATTATTCATACCTTTGCAGGACTAAACTTAACGATTAACCTGCTCTATGCGCTTAATCTCTATGAGACGAATGTTATAGTGGTTTGCGCAGGAATTGTCATTGTTGCATTTGCAGTTTTCTATATACTTAGTTATTCGTTTACAGCAAAAGCGTATTTTAAAATTGTAAAAAGAAATGAATAGAATGGATTATAACGACAAAACTACCCAAACTACCCGTTTGGGTAGTGGCTTTTTAGATGCTTCCATGATAACCTTTCTAAGAGAAAAAGGATTAGGTTTGATTTGGAGGATTCTATGGAAAAAATGGGAAGATTTACAAATGGTAAGAGATTCAAAAGATTATTGGCAATCGTATTATCTGTCTTGATGCTCACTTCCGTGATTGATTTGAATGGATTAGTCAATGTGCAGGCGAGTGAGATTGAGAACCCTGAAGCACAGGTCAGTGATGGGCAAGGACCAATCACGTATTATGATACCATCGAAGAGGCAATTGCAGCAGTAGAAGATGGTGGTATTGTGACTTTACTGAAAGATGTGC
>CAZWNX010000101.1:0-3862 GCA_964635395.1 uncultured Lachnospiraceae bacterium | reverse complement strand
ATAAAAAGTCAAAGCACTTCATTTACTGTTGAGAAAGCGGATGTTCAAGGAATCACCGTTTCAGGAAATTCATTTATCTATAGAGGGGCAATAAATGTAAAGGATACGGGTACAATTGTAGGAGATATTCCGGCGGATATGGATGTTTTTTTTCAATGCAAATTTAAAGAGGATGAGTGGAATGAGGGCAGTTTGGAAAACTGGATTTCTGCTGAGAACAGTAGTTTTCAAATAGATGAAGCTAGAAGTTATACAATACGATTCAAATTTTGTGGAGAAAATTATAACGACTATATAACGGATGAAATAACATGTGATGTAAACCCGAAAGATATAAGTGGATCTGATATGCTAATCGATGAATTAAATGAGATAATAGATCAAACATTTACCGGTCAAGAGATTACAATGGAACCGGTTATTAAGAATAATGATTCCACACATCATTTTTTTGATTTGCTTGTAAAAAATAGGGATTATCAAATCTCTTATAGAAACAATACAAACGCAGGAACAGCAACATTAATCATTACTGGTATGGGAAATTACACAGGTACTGTGGAACGAAATTTTGAGATCAATAAAGCACCTACACCAAATATTTTTTTTCCAGAATCATCACCTATAACGTACGGGGATAAATTATCGGAGAGTCAATTAATAAGTTATGGAAGTGGGAAATATGGCACTTTTGAGTGGTCAAATCCGGATGAGATTCCAACAGTATCCAATAATGGATATGAAGTAACGTTTACACCAAATGCTATTACAGAGCTAAATTATGAAGGTATGGAAATTATAAAACAAAAAATACCTCTAGTGGTTCAGAAAGCAGAATCAACAGTGGCACTTAAGCACAAGATTTCAGCGGAAACCTCACAAGATCAATTAAGCCGTATGGTTACATTAACAGCTACTGTTCAAGGCAAAGAGGGTGCAAACTCTCCAACGGGTAAGGTGCAGTTTTGGAGTGGTTCAGAAGACCTGGAACTGATTGGTGAAGCAAACATACAGAATCAAGTAGCGACATTTGAGTGGAGTGTCCCAATTGGACAGTGGTTTGATGTTACGGCGAAGTATGTGGGTGATGACAACTATAACGAGTTTGAAAGTTCTACGATAAAAGGATATTCACAACAAATAGGACAATTAGAACAAGTAGATGTATCCACGTCACAGTTTGTTGAGAACGGAATGGTCGATCGAAACACTCTAGTTTCACTAAGCACGCAGATGAAAGGCGCAACCATTTACTACACAACAGATGGAACAACACCAAATCAGAAGTCGAGTGTATATAAGAGCCCAATTCGCTTGACAAAAGACACGACAATTCAAGCAATTGTCTACAAAAAAGGATATCAAAGTAGTGCAGTAGTGAGTTGTGATTATAAAATTAAAACGTATACAATTAGCTTTGATGCAATGACGGATAGTCCCTTTCGTCAAGACTATACCTTATATAAGGGAGACTATGTTGATCTAAGCACGCTTATAAAACCTGTTATGGAAGATTATCGATTCTTAGGTTGGTATAAAGGTGATGTGCTGTTTGATCCATTACAACCAATTAGTCAAAATGAGTATTATGAAGCATGGTGGACGCAAGCGGATACATTAAATGCACCGGGATCCAATTATGCTCATAACCAAGATTTGCTAGAGGGCTCCATTGTCAGACTTTATGCACAAGAACAAGATTCAATCATATATTACACGCTAGATGGAAGCGTACCGACCAAAGATAGTATGATTTATCATCAAGGAATTGTTCTTAATAAAACCTTAGAAGGGGATCAAGCCATTACCATCAAGGCGATAGCAACTAAAGAAGGATATAGTAACAGTCCGGTGGCAACATTTACCTATATGTTGCGAGAGGATAAAACTGTATTTGGAGATATATTACCTCAGGATTTTCCATATTGGGAAGTCCCATCGGAACTATGGATTGCTGGGTTAAACCAATTATTTGTATATACGGGAACAACTATTAAACCTACGGTACGAGTATATGACGGTAAGCGTTTACTTAAAATGTATCGGGACTACACAATTGCATACAGGGACAATAAAGAAGCTGGACGCGCAAAAGTCATTATCAAATTCAAAGGAAACTATAGAGGAATTCGAACCTATGAATACACAATTCGTCCGAAACCATTGACACATGACGATGTTATTGCTTCGAATCCAATGGTTCACGCAACTGGAAAAATCCAAAAGTGCCTTCCAGTAGTCAGTGACCACGGTAGAAAATTAGCCTACCACAAAGATGGCAAGAAAGATTATGTAGTTACTTATCAAAGTGCTTCACAAGATGCATCTACGATTGAAGCCCAGAATCTATTCAAAGCACCTGGAAAATACAAGATTACGATTACTGGAACAAAGAACTATACGGGTAGCATTGATGTAGTTGAAACTATTTTGGATAAGCAAACACAATTTATGATCAGTAAGGCAAGTGTTGCAAGCATTCCAAAGCAAACGTATACGGGCAATAAAATAACACCAGAACTTACGGTCAAATATGGTAAGAAGAAACTCACTGTCAATGAAGACTATACATTGCGTTATGCGAACAATACAGCGGTTGGAACAGGAACCATCTTGATCCAAGGAATCGGTGATTATCATGGAGCGAAGCTAGTTACCTTTAAGATTCAAGGCAAGGATATGCGCTATGTTAAGGTAACGGATGGTTGGGTAAGCGAATATGAGTATGATCCAAGTAGTTCTACCTATGAGCAAGAAGAACTAATTCTTGGTTACCAAAAATCAAGTAAGGCACCAATTGAAGAAGTGTCATCAAAAGCGTATACTATTCGTTATCTAAAGAACCAAGGGGTTGGAACAGCAACAGCGATCTTTACAGGAAGACCTGAGTTTGGATTTAGCGGAAGTTTCAAAAAGACCTTTAAAATCAAGCCAAACACAAATTTTGTAAATGCAGACATCATTTTTCCAGAGGACGTTCCTTATCAAAAGGCTGGATGCTATCCAAAGATAAGTGTTAGCCTCAATGATGTAACGTTGGTAGAGGGAAGGGATTATAGCGTCAAGTATGCGAATCATAAAGCAGTATGTATTGATCTATCCTCCCCAAAAGCACCTACCATTACAATTCAAGGAAAAGGCAATTATAAGGGAAGTAAACAAGTGAAATTCAAGATTCATAAGGCTTCTTTGGAAGATATGACAATGCATGCGCAGGACCGTGAATATACTGGAAAAGAGAATGCGTTTTCTACCAAAGTAACGATCTGCGATCAAAATGGTAAAATATTGGTACCGGGTAAGGATTATAATAAAAATCTGACCTATAGAATCAACGAAACAGTACTTACGAAAACAGATGTAGTAGCGGATGGAGACATTATTATTGTATCGGCAACAGGTATCAATGGATACGAAGGAGTTCTAGAAACTACGTTCAAGGTGATTCGTAAACAACAATTCATTGGCAGTGCTAAGGTAAGCATACCGGACCAAACGTATACTGGGGAGTATATTAAGATACAAAAAAAAGACATCACAATCAGTGTTCAAAAGGGTAAAGAAACCATTCTTTTAACGCCAAATGATTATGAAATCATTGGATACACCAACAATCTCTCCAAGGGAACAGCAACGATTACCCTCAAGGGCGTAGGTGCATATGGAGGCATCAAAAAAGTAAGCTTTAAGATTATATCAAAAGAGATCATTCAACCTGAAAGATTCTAGTAAAAAGCAAAAGTCGTACATAAGTGCGGCTTTTTGCTATTTCATTTGAGTAGAGAGAATGGTACAATCTAGGGGGAGTAATTTTGTTTCTTTCGGTTGCACAGTCAAATGATGTGGATCTTTATAAAAGTAT
>CAZWNX010000100.1:0-6414 GCA_964635395.1 uncultured Lachnospiraceae bacterium | reverse complement strand
GAAGGATATATGATGAACATTATTGAAACTAATCAGTTAACAAAAGATTATGGAAGTGGTAAGGGGATTTTTCAGGTAGATATGTGCGTGAAGCCGGGTGAAGTGTATGGATTTCTTGGACCAAATGGGGCTGGAAAAACAACAACAATACGAAATTTAATGGGATTTATTAAGCCGGATAGTGGTAGTTGTTCGATTTTAGCGATGGACTGTTTTGGCAAATCGGCTCAAATTGGTAAACGTTTGGGATACTTGCCAGGTGAAATTTCCTTTATCGACGGAATTTCAGGGAAAAAATTAGTTGATTTTCTTGCGGATATGAAAGGTATGAAATCGGATAAGAAAATGTTGGATTTAGTGGATCGATTTGAATTAGATTTGAGTGGAAAAGTCCGAAAAATGTCAAAAGGAATGAAACAGAAAATTGGACTAATTGTTGCTTTTATGAATGATCCAGAGGTAATTATTTTGGATGAGCCAACAAGCGGGTTAGATCCACTCATGCAAAATCGATTTGTTGATTTGATTTTAGAAGAAAAAAAGCAAGGAAAGACAATATTAATGTCTTCTCATATTTTTGAGGAGGTTGAAAGAACCTGCGATCGAACAGCCATTATTCGCGAAGGAAGAATTGTGGCTGTAGAGAATATGGAGTCCCTGTCAGATAAGAAACAAAAGACAATTATTGTAAAATTCTCAAAAGAATGTGTGTTTGACAATAAAAACTTAAAGGCATTTGAAGTTATCGAGCAAACGCCGATGACATTGACTGCAAGAGTCAAAAATAATTGGGACGATTGGATTAACTTGTTACACCAATATCCGATTCGAGATATTGAGATACAAAAGGAAAGTCTTGAAGAAGTATTTTTACATTTTTATGGAAAGGAGGACAAATAATATGTTTTCATTACCTTTGTTAAAGAGAAATCTCTTGCAGATGATTAAACCGATTGTAATTTTTGTTTCAATACTGGCAATGTATGAAGTTGTAATAGTCTATATGTATGAACCGGATCTAATGAATATGTTGAATGAGTATCAGAATCTTATGCCAGAAATGATGGCGGCAATGGGAATGGGGGGCATGGCCACAAATTTATTAGAATTCATGAATATCTACTTATATGGATTCTTGATACAAATTGTTCCTTTGATTTTTACTATTGTTGTTGGAAACTCGCTGTTAATGAAGTATGTGGACTCAGGCTCATTGGCAAATCTGCTCTCAACAGGCAATTCAAGATTGAAAATAGTTTTCACGCAGTTTATATCATTTGTTATTGGAATTATCTTGGTGGTAAGTAGTTCAGCAATCATCGGAGGGGTCAGTGCACAAATCATGTTCCCAGATGAATTAAGTATGAAACCATATATCATTCTCAATATAGTGACGATTTTATTGCATCTTGCCATAGGTAGTATTGTATTTTGTTCAGCCTGTGTATTTAATGATAGTAAGTATTATTATGCAGTAGGCGCAGGTGTGCCACTTACCTTCTATTTAATTACAATGTTGGCGAATATGGGAGGAAAGTTAGAAAAGTTAAAGTACCTATCTATTTTTTCGTTGCTACCGGCCCAGAAAATCGTTTCGACAAATGAAGGTTATGGTTTGGAAATTCTTGCGTTAGTTGCAATTACAGTTGTGCTGTATGGCTTTGGAATTGTATTTTTTACAAAAAAAGATTTTTCTATTTAGTTTTCTGCAAATATTTATGGAAATTTGTGACTTTGTTACAGTATAATAGAAGCATGTGAAGTATACTTACCATAGATCATAAAGGAGGTAATAGACATGCAAGTTAATAAAGAACAATTTGGTAGTGAAGTTTTAGAATCTAATATTCCGGTTTTAGTTGATTTTTTTGCCACATGGTGTGGACCTTGTAAAATGATGGGACCAGTACTTGATAATTTTGAAAAAGCATCTGCTGGGACAGTGAAAGTTGTAAAAGTAGATGTAGATCAGAACCCGGAACTAGCAGCTCAATTTGGTGTAATGAGTATTCCAACATTGGTGGTGTTCAAAGATGGAGTGGCTAAGGCTGTTGCAGTTGGAACAAAGACAATTCCAGAATTGAATGATTTAGTCTTAAAGGCATAAAGTAAGTTTGTTACAATATTTTTTACGAATACAAAGGGTAGCGTGTATAGAAATGTACGTGCTACTCTTTTATTTGTGGTACAATGTATAAGGAACAATTGGAACAACCCTGGAGGAAAAATGGCTGAAGATATTAAAAAACAAAAAATAAGTAATTTTAGTAAGGAAAAAAAAGACGAAAAATCTTCTTATACGAAGAAACCTAAGAGTAAATGTCCTGTATCTAATAAGTGCGGAGGCTGTCAGTATATAGATACGCCATATGCAGAGCAACTAAAAATCAAACAAGAGTATGTAGAAAAATACCTTGGTAATTTTGGAAAAGTTGATCCTATTATTGGGATGGATAATCCACTCCATTATTCCAATAAGGTACATGCGGTACTACATCGTATGCAAAATGGGACGGTATACGCAGGGGTATATGAAGTGGGTACTCATAATGTTTTACCTGTAAAGAAATGTTTTGTTGAGAATGAAAAAGCAGATGAGATTATCCAGACAATAACGGGGTTATTAAAGTCGTTTAAACTGACAATCTATAATGAAAATTCAGGTTATGGGCTTATGCGACACATTCTAATAAGAATTGGTCAAAAAAGTGGAGAGATTATGGTGGTTCTTGTAATGTCTGGTCCGGAATTCCCATCAAAAAATAATTTTGTAAAGGCAATACTTAAACTTCACCCAGAGATAACTACGATCATTCAAAACATTAATGGAAAACCAACCAATATGGTTTTGGGAACTAGGGATAAGGTTATTTACGGAAAAGGTTATATTGAAGACAGTTTAGCTGGTATGAACTTTAGAATATCACCACAGAGTTTATTTAAAGTGAATTCAATACAGACAGAAGCACTTTATAATACAGCAGTGAAGCTTGCTGACATAAATCATAAAGAAACCGTTCTTGATGCTTATTGTGGAATTGGGACGATCGGAATGATTGCAAGTGAGAATGCTAGTGAGGTTATTGGAGTAGAGTTTAATAAGTCGGCAGTTGGTGAAGCAAAAATAAATGCCAAAATGAATCAGATAAGAAATATTTCATTCTACAATAATGATGCAGGAGAGTTTGTGACAGGTTTAGTCAATGGGAGAAAAAAGGTTGATGTAGTTTTCCTAGAACCACCTCGTTCAGGAAGTGGCGAAGTTTTCATGTCTTCGGTATTAGAGTTAGCACCCAAAAAGATTGTATATATTTCGTGTGGGCCTGAATCGTTAGCAGAGGATCTTAAATACCTCACTAAAACAGGAAAATATAAAGTGAAAAAAATAGTTCCGGTGGATTTATTATGTTTGACTAATCGGGTCGAGATTGTTTGTCTTTTAAGCCAAACAAAATGATTTGAATGAGCATAGTCATAGTATTATTTGATAAAATGAGATATACTTATTTGGAAGTTGTTACTAAAGTTAAAGGGGATAATTGAATGAATGATAAAAGAGAAATATTTTCAAGTGTACTTCCTTTTTTTAGTAAATTAAAAGAAGGTGAGAAAATAGCACTCGAGCAAGTGTCTACTTTTACGAAAAAAGAAGCAGGAGTTATTCTGCATGCTGGAAAAGAGGATTGTTCAGGTCTGTTTGTGCTAAAAAAAGGCAGGATCAGGGGATACATGGTTACAGAGGACGGGAAAGAAATCACACTTTTTCGATTGGTTGATAACGAAATATGCATATTCTCGGCGTCCTGTATGATGAAAAACATTCGTTTTGATGTATGGTTGTTATCGGAAACTCCGGTGGAATATTTATTGGTTCCAACCTATTATTTTGATAAATTGTCCAATGAAAATATTTATGTTTCCAAATATACAAATGAGATCTTGAACAAGAGAATGTCGGATGTAATGTGGGTACTTGAACAGATGGTATTTATGAGTTTTGATAAGCGCTTGGCTAATTTTTTACTAGAAGAGTATCAGCTCAATAAGAAGGATAAGTTGAAGATTACCCATGAGCAGATTGCAAATCATATAGGGAGTGCGCGGGAAGTGGTTTCTAGAATGTTGAAGTATTTTGAAGGTGAGGGGTATGTTAAACTTGGAAGAGGAAGTATTCATTTGGTAAATATCAAAGGACTAGAGAAAATTTAATCTCTAGTCCTTTATTTATAAAGTTTATTTATGGGATTAATATTCCATTGGAGTCTCTTCATTATTCATAACACGAAGAGCACCTTGAACCAATGCTAATAACTCATCTTCACCTTTGTAAATTGTAATTTCGCTGATATAAGAAACTCTGTCTTTTATGCGATTAACAATTCCTGGGTCATATGCGATACCACCGGTTAAAATGATTTGATCAACGTTTCCCTTAAGAACAGTTGACATAGCACCGATATCTTTAGCAACCTGATAAGCCATTGCATCTCTTAGTTGGATTGCTTTTTCATCGCCATTGTCTTCCGCTTTTTCTAAATCACGCATATCATTTGAACCGTATAGAGCAGTTAAGCCACCGCCTCCAACAAGCTTCTTATAAATTTCATCTTGTGTATACTTTCCGCTAAAGCACATTTTTACGAGTGGACCACATGGAACAGTCCCAGCACGTTCAGGAGAAAAAGCACCTTCTCCGTCAAGAGCATTATTAACATCTATGATTCGCCCTTTACTATGAGCGCCAACAGAAATTCCACCGCCCATATGTACAACAACTAAGTTTAAGTCTGTATATTTTTTGCCGATTTGCTTGCTATAACGTTTTGCTACAGCTTTTTGGTTGAGAGCATGGAATACACTTGTTCTAGGAAGTTCAGGAACCCCTGAAATCCTTGCAATATCATCAAGTTCATCAACAACTACTGGATCAACAATAAAAGAAGGAACGTTCAATGAGTCACCGATTTCTCTTGCTAGTATACCACCAAGATTAGAAGCGTGTTGACCTTGAAATCCAATTTCTAAGTCGTGTAATAATGCATCGGATACTGGATAAGTTCCACCAGGAATTGGTTTTAGCATACCACCTCTACCAACAATGACATTAAGGGAATTGATATCAAATTCTTTTTTTGCCAATAAGTCGAGAATAATTTGTTTGCGGAATTCTTTTTGGGAAACGATATTAGGATATTCAGATATTTCTTCAACACTATGTCTGAGTGTCTCTTCAAATAGAAGGGTCTCGTCTTCAAAAACGCCGATCTTTGTACTTGTAGAACCTGGATTAATAATTAAACTTTTGATTGCCATAGAATTTCCTTTCTTAGTGGGAGTTTTGGTATATTATTTTTGACGCATTGCTTCTGCAACTGTGGCAGCTAAAGCAATTGAGTTTACTTTCGTTTCAAAGGTGTCAGAACGTGAAGTTAAGATTGCTGGAGCACTCGTTCCAGTCAAAATACAACCATTTTTCATTTTTGTTGTATGTACTAAGCATTTGTAGGTAAGATTTCCGGAATGAATATCTGGAAACAGTAATACATCTGCATCTCCAATAATTTTGCGGTCAGTGGCATTTTTATGTTTTGCTGCTTCGTGGTCGATTGCAAGGTCAAAAGATAGTGGACCATCAACAATACATCCAGTAATAAGACCATCATCCTGCATTTTAGATAATTCGGCAGCCTCGATCGTTTCAGGCATTTTTGGATTTACAACTTCAACAGCTGTAAGTGCCGCAACTTTTGGATTTGCGATTCCACAAGCATGGCAAACTTCAACGGTGTTGTTGATAATATTTACTTTATCTTCTAAAGTAGGGTATGTCATGAAGGCAACATCTGCTAAGAAGAGTAATTGTTCGATTCCTTCGATTTCAAAGACTGCTACATGGGATAATGGTTTCCCGGTGCGAAGTCCAACCTCTTTGTCCAAAATGCTTTTTAAGAAAGATTTTGTATCAATAAGGCCTTTCATATACATATCTGCTTGTTTGTTATGGACTAAGGCAACAGCTTTTAATGCAGCTGTGTAAGTGTCTTTCTCATCGATTATTTCAAAGCTACTAATATCGAGATTTAAGTTAAGTGCAATTTCGGTAATCTTTTCTTTGTCACCAACTAATATTGCATCTGCAATTCCGCGTTCTTTTGCAGCTACAACTGCTTCTAAAATAGGTTCATCCTGTGCAACAGCGACAGCAACTTTTTTTAAAGAAGCAGTGCTCACTCTGGAAATTAAACCATCAAAACCATTTTTCATAGGGGCACCTCTTTGTCATTTTTCTCTGATTTTCAATATCGTTAAAATAATAACACTTCCATATGTAAAGGTCAATGCAAATTAATGTTAGTTTTTTAGAAAATCTTTAGATAAAAATTGGTAAATTTTTAATTTTTCTTAAAATTACAA
>CAZWNX010000099.1:0-6685 GCA_964635395.1 uncultured Lachnospiraceae bacterium | reverse complement strand
TGAAGAATTTGAAGCAGCACATCCTGGTGTTACAATCAAATTCGAAACATTCGAAAATGAATCTTACAAAACAAAAATCAAAGCTGCTGTAGCAGCAAATGAACTTCCAGATGTATTCTTTACATGGGGCGGTGGATTCTCTACTTCCTTTGTAGAATCAGGAAAAGTATTAGAACTTGATCAATATTATCCAACATATCAAGATGGCATTTCAAAAGCAGCATTACAAAATGCAACTTATGGTGGAAAACTTTATGGATCAGCAATGACAACACCTGTATCAGCATTATTCTACAATAAGAAAATGTTTGATGAAAAAGGTCTTAAAGCTCCAACAACTTGGGATGAATACATCACTGTATGTAAAACATTCAAAGATGCAGGCGTTACACCAATCGGAATCAGCGTTAAAGACACATGGGTACTTGCTATGACACATGATGCATTAACATTAAAATCAGCTGGACCAGAAAAAGTTAAATCAGTACTTACAAAACAAGGTGGATCATACAATGACCCAGACTTCATTGAATCAGCTAAGAAAATCAAAGAATTAGTTGACATGGGAGCTTTCCTTGATGGTGCAGAAGGACTTTCAAATGACGAAGCTAGCCAAGAATTCTATGCAGGAAAAGTAGCTATGTATATCACAGGAAGTTGGATGGCAGGATCTTTACAGACTGACCCAGAAAATCCAGAAGATTTCGCAGTAGCTCCAATTCCAGTAATTAACCCAGCAAATGCAAAAATCACAGATTTCATGGGTGGAGCATCAGATACATTAATGGCTTCAGCAGCTTCAGAAAATCCTGATCTTGCAGCAGCAGCAGTATTTGAATTAACAAAAGCAATTTCTCACTACGCATACCTTGATGGAGCTGGAATCCCAGCTTGGAAAGTAGATTATGATGCAAGTGCAGTAAATCCAATGACTCAACAAGTTGCAGAATATGCTACTGGAGCAACATCTTTCACATTATGGTTTGATACATTAATGGAAGCAGAAGATGCAGGAGAATATTTAGCATTACTTCAACAATTATACATTGGTGACTTATCACCTGAAGAATTTGCTGAAGCAATGGCAGCACAATTAGAGAAGTAGAATAAGGCATAATGAATACCTCCCGGAGGATAAAAGCTGAAATTTTATCGTTTGGGAGGTATTTTCATAAAAAAAGGAGGCAGCCATGAAAAAAATGTGGAACAATAAGGTGGCATTAATTATATTCTTATTACCAGCCACGATACTTTTCCTAGGAATTGTTATTTTGCCAATCCTTTCATCCGCTTACTATAGCTTTTTTAAATGGGATGGAATGACAAGTCCAGAATTTATAGGAATATCAAATTATACAGAATTATTTACATCTAAATCAGCAGGGTTCCCTAAAACACTGTTTAATGCATTTGCACTAGCGTTACTATCAGTAGGAATTCAGTTGCCGATATCGCTTTTCTTAGCGATAGCACTTGCTAGAGGAGTTAAGGGCGAAAAATTTTTCGTGGCATTGTTCTTTACACCAGTGTTGATTTCAACAGTTGTTATTGGACAATTATGGATGAAAATTTATAACCCAGAGTATGGTATTGTAAATGCAGGACTTCGTGCACTTGGTCTTGACTCATTCACAAGAACTTGGTTAGGGGATAGAGAAACTGCACTTTTAGCTGTATTTATTCCGATCCTTTGGCAATACATAGGATATCATATGTTGTTGATGTATGCAGGAATTAAATCAATCTCGCTTGAGTTAAGTGAAGCAGCTAAAATTGATGGTGCAAATGCAATTCAAGTAGCCAGACATATTACAGTTCCTTTACTAAAGCCTGTTTTACAGGTTTGTACTATTTTCGCAGTTACCGGTTCGCTAAAGGCATTTGATTTGATTTATGTATTAACCAATGGTGGTCCTGCGCATGCAAGTGAGGTTCCAAGTACACTAATGGTTTCCATGATCTTTGGTCGAAATAGATATGGGTTTGGTAGTACAATTGCAATCTTAATCATTTTCCTTTGTTTCTTCTTTGCTTGGTTAATTAAGAGTGTATTCCAGATGGGAGGCGATCAAAATGAAAAAAGGTAGTATTGGAAATAGAGTAGTATTTGTCATTTTATGTATTTGGTCGCTTGTTCAAGTCTTTCCAATTTACTGGATGTTCACATTCTCATTAAAAGATAATAGTGAAATTTTTGGTGACAATATGATTGGTTTACCAAAACATTGGCTGTTTTCAAACTATGCAGCAGCGCTTAAGGTTGGTGATATCGGTCGATACTTTTTAAACAGTTTATTTGTTACAGGTATGACTATTTTGATTGCAGTAGTTGCATCTTTGACGGCTACTTATGCATTACAGCGTATGGAGTGGAAGGGTAGAAGATTTGCCAATGGATTCTTTATGCTAGGGTTGACTGTTCCGATTCACGCAGCAATTCTACCAGTATTTATTATCTTAAGTAAATTAAAGATGACCAATTCATATCAGGCACTTATTATTCCTTATGCAGCATTTGCGCTAGCGATGTCAATCTTGATTGCATCAAGCTTTATGGAGGGAATTCCAAAAGAATTAGAAGAAGCTGCTTGTATTGATGGATGTAATATTTATCAGATTTTCTTCAAAATCATTGTTCCACTTATGAAGCCTTGTTTATCAACAATTGCGATTTTTGTATTTTTACAGGCCTGGAACGAATTAATGTTTGCGGTAACTTTTATCAGTAATTCGGATTACCGAACTTTACCAGTGGGTATTCAAACACTGTGTGGTTCTTATACAACGGACTGGGGTCCAATTGGTGCAGCATTAGTGATTGCAACATTTCCTACACTGTTAATCTATATCTTTATGAGTGAAAAAATCCAAGAAAGTATGGCTGCTGGAGCAGTTAAGGGTTAAAGAATGAGTGATTGGATGTCAAAAAATGTGGAATTTTATAATCGTGCGAAAGAGCTTGTTTCCAAAATGACAATGGAAGAAGTCTGCACACAATTGAGTTATGAGTCTCCTGAAATTAAGCGACTGAATGTGCCATCATATAATTGGTGGAATGAGGCTTTACATGGCGTTGCGAGAGCTGGAAGTGCCACAAGTTTTCCGCAGGCAATTAATTTGGCAGCGATGTTTGATGCTAACTTAATAGAGCGAATTGGTGATGTAATCGCAACAGAAGGAAGAGCAAAGTATAACGAAAGCGTGAAGGAAAATGACCGTGACATTTATAAAGGACTTACATTTTGGGCACCAAATGTAAATATATTTAGAGATCCAAGATGGGGAAGAGGTCATGAAACCTATGGTGAAGACCCTTATCTTTCCTCAGAGTTAGGAAAAGCTTTTGTCCGTGGAGTGCAAGGCGATAAATCAATTATGAAGGCTGCCGCCTGCGCCAAACACTTTGCGGTTCATAGTGGGCCAGAGGACTTGCGTCATGAATTTGACGCAAGACCAACGCCTAAAGATTTGATGGAAACGTATTTACCTGCATTTGAAGCTTGCGTTCGGGAAGCTAATGTGGAGGGCGTTATGGGCGCCTACAATAGTTTGAATGGAATACCATGTTGTGGTAATCAATGGTTGATTCAGGAGTTACTGAGGGAAACATGGGAGTTCAAGGGATATTATGTGTCGGATTGTTGGGCAATTAGAGATTTTCATACGCATCACATGGTTACCGCTACGGCAGAAGAATCAGCGGCGATGGCTTTAAATGCTGGTTGTGATTTGAATTGTGGAAATACTTACCTTCATGTATATAGTGCATATATCAATGGCAGAATTAGTAAAGAAGTAATTCAAGAATCAGCTACAAGACTTTTTGCGACAAGATTTAAATTAGGTCTATTTGATGAATCGGAATTTGATGAAATAAAATATGAGACTGTTTGTTGTAGAGAGCATCGAGAGTTGGCATTAGATGCTGCTAGAAGAAGCATCGTAATGCTAAAAAATGATGGAATTTTACCACTTAATTCCATAATCAAAAAGACTATAGGAGTGATTGGTCCGAATGCAGATTCAAGACTTGCATTAATTGGAAATTATTACGGGACTTCACCATACCATACAACGATTTTAGAAGGAATTCAAAAGCATATAGAAGATGAAACAGATGGTAGTATTAGAGTATTGTATGCAAAAGGTTCACATTTATTTAGAGAAATGGAAGAGCCACTGGCAAAAAAAGAGGACCGCTTAGCAGAGGCAGTATCTGTTGCAAAGCATAGCGATGTAGTTGTTCTGTGTTTAGGATTAGACGAAACGCTAGAGGGCGAAGAGCAAGACGAGGGAAATCATTACGGGTCTGGAGACAAGAAAGATTTATCTCTTCCAGACACACAGATTCGGTTAATGGAACAAATATTGCAATTAGGTAAACCAGTCATTTTAGTGCTTCTAGCAGGAAGTGCGATCGATATTTCCCTAGCCAAGGAACAAGCAAGTGCCATTTTGTTTGCAGGTTATCCGGGGGCACAGGGCGGAGAAGCAGTTGCAGATATAATGTTTGGTAAAGTATCGCCAAGTGGAAAACTTCCTATTACTTTTTATGAGAGTTTGGATCTATTACCTGAATTTACAGATTACTCAATGAAGAATAGAACCTATAAAAATTATCCAGGTAAACCGTTATATTCCTTTGGTTATGGCTTATCATTTGCCAACATATCCATTGTAAATGCTTCGTTGAAAACGACATCAAAAGTTTCAATAAGGGACTTGACGTTTGGAGGATTTGAAGTTTCTGTTACAGTTTCGAATCAATCTAAAATGGTAGCAGAAGAAGTCATCCAAATCTATCGTAAATCCCTTTGCAGTGAGTATGCACCATGCAATTATGCATTGGTAGCATTTGAACGATTGAAATTGACAGATAAAGAAGAAAAAACAATAACATTACGAGTGTTAAAAAATCAATTATACGATTATGATGAAATGGGCAATAAAATCCTCACAATTGGTGAAAATCGATTGTATGTTGGGACAAATCCACCAAACCTAGAAGGCAATAGTATGTTAAGCGTTGAACCAATTTCATTATCCTATTCAGTAATAGAATAAAAAGAGCCAAGATGGCTTTTTTTATTTTGAAAAATAGTTGCTAGGAGATTAATAATATGAATACAATATTTTCTAACGGAATGGTTTTGCAAAGAGAACAATGGATAGATATATTCAGTGTTTTGAAGCATGGGGCTTTAAAGAAAATAATCTTGAAGGATGTAATGATTCCATATAGAAACGAATCAGGCAAGACAATGTGTTTTTTCGAAGATTCCCTGAAGGGTGGGCCATATACTTTAACACTTCAAATAAGCCTTGAAAATCAATTAATTGAGGAAATCTATAAAGATGTCTATATTGGAGATGTTTTTGTCCTAAGTGGTCAATCTAACATGGAAATGGATTTAGAGTCATTCCCCTATATTCCGAAAGAACGCTATGAATCTTTTAATGACCCCTATATTCGTCAATATAAAGTGCCAGTAGAGTATTGTTTTGCCCAAGATGAGGATCTTATAATTAAAAGTGAGTGGATACCAGCAGTCAGTTACAATAACGCGAAATTCTCAGCAGTAGGTTGGTTTTTTGCCTGCAAATATGTAAGGGAGTATCATGTTCCTGTCGGTTTGGTATTAGCGGCTGCTTCTGGAGCTCCAATAGAGGCATTTCTTTCTATGAAATATCAACTTGATCCAAGTATTGCCGAAGAAATATGTGAATTTTATTTGAATGATGAAAATAGAATTCGTTCTGAAATTAGCGAACAAAAAGAATTTATTAACTGGAATCATTTAGTTTATCAAAAAGATTTGGGAATCAACGCTCATTGGAATAAGAAAATGCCTGCTAGCCATATGATTCAAACAGTTTCTGTGCCAGGCATTTTGAATGGTGACAAGCAACATCCAGGCAGTATTTGGCTTTTTAAGGAAGTGAAAGGGTGCCCACAAAACGAAGATGCAATGTTAGTTTTAGGCCTATTACAAGATGCTGATGAGACCTATTGGAATGGTGAAAAAATCGGAGAGACAGCGCATCAATATAAACATAGAATTTATTCTATAGCGAAAGACCAAGTACAAAAAGAAAATTTATTGGCGGTTCGATTAGTTGCCTTTAAAGGTCAGTTCAGGGCAGTTTTAGAGCAAGAGTACGCATTGCATTTTCCAAGTCGGTCAATTGGTTTAGAGGGTGATTGGGAAATGGCCATAGGATGCGAAATGGACCAAGAAGGTAAAGAAGTATCGAATTTATCCTATTTACCAACTGTGCTTTATAATGCCATGCTCTACCCGCTAAGAGGGTTATGCATTAAGGGAGTTCTCTGGTATCAGGGCGAGAGCAACACGGATTCTCCAAGATACTACAGCAAAAAAATGGACTATTTACTAGTTGAACTTCATGAACTATTTCAAAATGAAAAGCTCTATTTTGCTTATGTAAGAATTGCAGATTATATAAATCCATTCGACCCAGATCATTATTTGAAATGGAGAAAACTTCAAATGGAACAAGAACAATTTTTCAAACAAGCGAAGCCAAATGTGGAGATGATTGTTCTTAAAGAGCGTAATGATGTATACAATCTACACCCAAATGATAAAGAGGATGTTGGAGAAAAATTATGTAATGCAGTGATAGAAATTGCAAGTAGAGAAGATATCTCTTATAATAGAAA
>CAZWNX010000098.1:1864-6727 GCA_964635395.1 uncultured Lachnospiraceae bacterium | reverse complement strand
TAAAAGAATGAATTTACAGGGGAAGCTTAGTGACGTAATGGATTAAAATATGCTATACTAATGAGAGTAAAATGCATTCATTAAGGAGGATTAGGATGGATACAAGAACCTATGATGTGATTATTATTGGAGCAGGGCCAGGTGGGATTTTTTGTTCATATGAATTGTTAGAAAAATCACCTAATCTTAAAGTGCTGATGATTGAAAAGGGAAGAAGTATAGAAAAAAGAAATTGTCCTAAACGAATTACAAAGAGTTGCGTGGGATGCAATCCCTGTGCAATTACAACCGGATTTGCAGGTGCCGGAGCATTCTCAGATGGAAAGTTATCTTTGTCAGCAGATGTTGGTGGCAATTTGCCGGAAATTCTCGGATATGAAGAAACAACAAAATTAATCGGTGAATCTGATCAAGTCTATCTAAAATTTGGTGCGGATGAAAGAGTATATGGAGTCGATAAAGAAGAGCAGATATGGGAAATTCGAAAAAAAGCGATCCATGCGAATCTAAAACTAGTCGAGTGTCCAATAAGACACCTTGGAACAGAAGAAGGGTATAAAATTTATTCAAAACTACAACAGCATCTTATGGATAGTGGTTGTGAGTTAATGTTTAATACTATGGTTGAAGATATTTTGATAGAAGATCATAGAGCAATTGGAGTTAAAACAAATAGTGGTGATTCGTTTTATGCGAATGAAATTGTTTCGGCAGTAGGTCGTGAAGGTGCCGATTGGTTTAAAGATAAATGTGAGCAAATTGGAATCGAAACAACTCCAGGAACGGTTGATGTAGGTGTTCGTGTCGAAGTGCGCGATGAAATCATGAAGTTTTTAAATGAAAACTTATATGAAGCAAAATTGATTTACCATACTCCTACATTTGATGATAAAGTACGAACGTTTTGTACAAACCCATCAGGAGAAGTTGCCTCAGAGTATTATGAAAATGGTTTGGCAGTCGTAAATGGACATGCATATAAAGCAAAAGATCATAAAACAAATAACACCAATTTTGCCATTTTGGTGTCTAAAAATTTTACAAAGCCATTTCGCTCACCAATTGAATATGGAAAGCAAATTGCACAGCTATCGAACATGCTTTGTGGTGGGAAAATAATGGTTCAAACGTTTGGTGATTTACAGCGTGGAAGGAGAACAACAGAAGAAAGACTTTGTAGGCGCAATATTATACCAACCCTTAAAGATGCTGTTCCAGGAGATTTATCACTTGTTTTTCCACATCGTATTTTGGTAGATATTGAAGAAATGATATTTGCGCTTGACAAAATAACCCCCGGAATAGCCGGTGAAGAGACATTGCTCTATGGGGTTGAAGTAAAGTTCTATTCTAACAAAGTGATTGTGAATAAAGATTTTGAAACAAGTATTAACGGACTTCGAGCAATTGGAGATGGAGCAGGTGTGACTAGAGGACTTCAACAAGCGTCTGCAAATGGAATTAGTGTAGCGCGTAGTATATTGGATAAAATGAGCGGAGAATAATTGTGAACAGAATATGTAAATATTTGATAATCGTGTTAGCTTGCTGTGCTTTAGTAAGTGCGATTGCATGTTCAAATCCCAAAGGCACAGAGACAGAGAATACGGAACCTAAAAAAACAGAACAAGACGAAACAAAAATAGTATTAACAACTGGCTTCAAAAAGGGTGAAGTATTTAAAATTGGGGAAACAAGTTGCTATCTCTGGGAACTAAAAGTGTATCTAACGAATATGCAAAATCATTACGAAAAAGTATATGGGCCTGGAATATGGGATACAAAAATGGGTGAGGATTCTTTAGAAAGACGGATGAAAGATGTTGTAATTGCAAGGGTCGCACAGATTAAGACCATGAATTTGTTGGGCAAAGAACACAAGTTAGTATTGAGTGAAGAGGGTGAGAAGAAGGCTGAGAAAGCGGCGGCTGATTATTTTGCTTCACTAACGGAACAGGAAAAAGAGTATTTTGAGATCTCTCAAGAAAAAGTTTTGCAGTTATACATTGAGTATGCTTTTGCAAACGAAGTCTATGATTACATTATTCAGGATGTAAATCCAGAAATTAGTGATGATGAGGCAAGAACAATTACCGTTAAGCAAATTCTTATAAAAACGTATTCCCTCAATGGGAAAGAGGAAGCTGTTCCTTACTCGAAAAAAAATTATGAGGATGCAAAAAAACGCGCACAGGAAATTCATACTAGGGCGGTTAAAGGTGAGGACTTTGAACTTTTGGCTCAAAAGTATAATGAAGACAATGCAAGCTCCTACTCATTTGGAAAGGGAGAACTTGAAGCTGAATTTGAAGAAGCAGCATTCAATCTTGCAACGGATGAAATTAGTGATGTAATAGAGACATCGCATGGCTTCCATATTATCAAGTGCGTGTCTACTTTTAACAAAAAGGAAACAGATGCAAATAAATTAAAAATTGTCGAAAAGAGAAAAAATGAAGCGTTCAATAAGGTGTATGATGAATTCTTGATGAGGAAGATGAGAAATTTGAATCATGAATTATGGGATTCACTGGTGCTTGAACGATCACAGGGGATTGAGACGAATTCGTTTTTTGATGTGTATAATAAGTATTTTGAGTAGTTTAGGAAAATTTTAGAAATCCGATATATCCCATAAATACTAGATTTTGAGCACACTATTAGCACTCGTGGTTAATGAGTGCTAATTTTGTCTTGACTTTTTAACACTAGAATATTAAACTAAATTTGGATAAAACAAGGAAAGGAATGTGATATAAAATGGCAAATAAACATGGTAACTTATCAATCAATAGCGACAATATTTTTCCGATTATTAAGAAGTGGCTTTATTCAGACCATGATATTTTCTATCGTGAGTTAATTTCAAATGGTTGTGATGCAATCACGAAATTGAGAAAATTAGATATGATGGGAGAATACTCGTTAGAACAAGACTATTGTCCACAAATAAAAGTATTCGTTAATCCAGAAAAAAAGACATTAACATTTATTGATAATGGATTGGGAATGACAGAAGAAGAAATGGAAGAATACATTAATCAAATTGCTTTTTCAGGAGCAACTGATTTCTTAAACAAGTATAAGGATAAGACGAATGAGGATCAAATTATTGGTCATTTTGGACTTGGATTCTATTCGGCATTCATGGTTGCAGATGAAGTTCATATTGATACATTGTCATATCAAGATGGTGCTAAGCCAGTGCATTGGGAATGCGATGGTGGGACAGAGTATTCTATGGAAGAAGGCGAGTATAATCAGGTAGGAACCAAAATCACGTTGTTTTTAAATGAGGATTCTCTTGAATTTTGTAACGAATATAAAGCAAAAGAAGTAATTGAGAAGTATTGTTCGTTTATGCCTTATGAAATATATTTGAATCAAGAAAACCAAACAGCAACGCAGACGGTAACAAAAGAAGAAAAGCTTGAATCAGATGTTGTAATCGAGACTATTACGGCTGAAGAAAAAGAGGATGAGGTAACAGAGGAAAAGTATAAAATTTTGAAAAGAGCACAATTACTAAATGATATTCATCCACTTTGGACTAAGCACCCAAATGAGTGTTCAAAAGAAGACTATTTAGAATTTTATCGAAAAGTTTTCCATGATTATAAAGAACCACTATTTTGGATTCATTTAAATATGGATTATCCATTTCATTTAAAAGGAATTTTATATTTCCCTAAAATTAATATGGAATATGAAAGTATCGAGGGGAAAATTAAACTTTATAATAATCAAGTTTTTATCGCGGATAATATTAAGGAGGTTATTCCTGAATTCTTAATGCTTCTAAAAGGTGTTATTGATTGTCCAGATCTTCCTTTGAATGTTTCAAGAAGCGCACTGCAAAACGATGGATTCGTAAAAAAAATCTCCGAGTATATTTCCAAAAAAGTTGCAGATAAGTTATCGGGTATGTGCAAAACGGATAAAGAAGAGTATGAAAAATACTGGGATGATATTAGTCCATTCATTAAATTTGGTTGTCTAAAAGATGATAAATTCTGCGAAAAGATGACGGATTATATTTTGTTTAAAAATTTAGATAATAAGTATTTAACATTACCTGAGTGTTTAGAGATTAAGCCAGCCGATGAAAAGGATGACGATAGCTCTACGGATAAAGGAACAGAGGCTGTAAATCAAGGGATTGAAGTGGTTGAGGGCGAAATTGTTTCTGACGAAGAAGATTTAGAGATTGAAGAAACGAAAGAAAAAATTATTTATTATGTAACGGACGAGTTGTTGCAGAGTCAATACATTAATATGTTTCGTCAAGCAAAGATGGATGCTGTAATCTTAAAAGACAACATTGATCAGCCATTTATTCAACAACTTGAATCAAAGAATGAGACAATCAAATTCAACCGTATTGATACGGATTTAACCGATTCTTTAAAAGCAAAAACTTCAAAGAAGTCCCAAAAAGAGTTGGAAGATTTAAGCGTTGAATTGACACAGCAATTGAAAAAGTCTTTGAAAAAAGAAGACATTAAGGTTGTAGTTGATAAGCTTAAAAACAAGAAGATTGCTTCCGTTCTAACGGTTTCAGAACAGAGTAGAAGAATGCAGGACATGATGAAAATGTATTCAGCACCAGGAATGGATCTTGGAATGTTTGGTAAAGATGGTCAGACACTTGTATTGAATAGTACGCACCCACTAGTGCAGTATGTATTAGAAAATAAAGAAGGTCAAAACGTTAACCTCATATTTGAACAATTATATGATTTGGCGAGAGTTCAAAATGGGCCATTAAGTGCTGAAGAAATGACAAAATTTGTACAAAGAAGTAATGATATCCTAATGATATTGGCAAAAACAGAATAATCTTTAAAAGACAAGGGGCTTTCC
>CAZWNX010000098.1:0-1764 GCA_964635395.1 uncultured Lachnospiraceae bacterium | reverse complement strand
ACATCATACAAAGAACATCCATTTGAGACGATAGTGAGCCTTGATGATTCTAGCGCATAGATAGTTTACACTTAGTTCATTGCCGGAGTTTATGACAATTCATCAAATCCTCTAAAGTTAGATTTTAATAGCTTGGATCGGAGGAAAATTTAAGCGCTGGATACAATTCAAAAACAGCAAAAGAAATTATTCCGTTATATTCAAAAGAATAGAGTTGATACAGGTGTGACTTTACAAAGAGATTTATTGCTCGATTTATTTGGAAATGAAGGGGAAAAATTCGAATTACAAGTCCAAATACTATAAAAGTAACGAATGTATAGAAAAAAAGACAATATACCAAGAATAGGCACTTGATTCTCTTAGAATACCTGGTGTATAATTGAATTTGATTGATTATTCTAAATGACAGAAAGTGGGATCAGGAAATGGGAAAATGGAGTAATAAGTGGACGCGTGCAGCGATTCCTGCACTGCTAATTCATTGTAGTATTGGTATGGTTTATTGTTGGTCGTATTTCAAAGCAGACATAGCACATTATATTGGAGCAGAAAAAGCTTCTGTTGAGTGGGCATTTAGTCTTGCAATTTTCTTCTTAGGTATGTCGGCAGCATTTGCTGGAGATATTGTAGAAAAAAATGTTAAAGTTGCTTCGACAATCTCTATGATCTTTTTTAATCTAGGATTAGTGTTAACAGGACTTTTCGTACACCTAAAGTTTTTACCAGGTATTTTGCTTAGTTATGGTGTAATCATGGGTATTGGACTTGGAATTGGCTATTTATCTCCAGTGAAAACATTAATGCTCTGGTTTAAAGAAAAGAAGGGTCTCGCAACGGGTATAGCAGTGGCTGGATTTGGTCTTGCAAAAGTAATCGCCACACCTTTGATTGAATTATTTGAAGAAAAATTATGTGGACCACGTGATGCAGAAGGTTTTCTCATTGATGGAAGCAATTTGTGGAAAGTATTTTTGATTTTTGCAGCAATTTATACAGCGTTGATGTTTATTGGAAGAACATTGTTGAAAAAGCCAGAAGGTTGGGAAGAATCCCATGACGAAATGAAGATTTTGGATTATATTAAAAAACCATTATCTTTGGCAGGTGGAATGTTCAAAAAGCCAGTGTTCTTAGGTATTTGGCTGATGTTTTACTTAAATATCGCTTGTGGTCTTGCATTAATCTCACAGGAAAAAGATATTTATGCAGCAATAGGATTTGATAGCTATCCGATTTTTGGAATTATTACAGTTACCTTTGCAACGATGGGTTCTGTAACAGCAATGTTTAATGCGGGAGGTAGATTGTTCTATTCTGCTACTGCTGATAAGTTAAAAGACAGAAATACCATTTACAAGTTTATCTTTATCCTATCAATTGTTGCAATTAGTGTAAATGTTATCTTTAATTCAATTGAAAATAGTATTATTCCGTTAGTGCTAATTTTAATGTGTATTGTAAATGCCAACTATGGTGGAGGATTTAGTAATGTTCCAACACTTTTAGCAGATCGTTATGGTATGAAAGCTGCAAGTAAAGTTCACGGATTGGTATTGACCGCTTGGGCGATTGCAGGACTTACAGGAAATCAAATCTCTGCGCAGATTGTAAAACATGCATCGGATCAAAAACAAGGATTTAGAATGGTTCTTATCGTCGTAGGCGCATTGTATTTACTAGCACTTATTTTCAGTTTTGTATTAGTAAGACCAGTGAAAGAAGATATTGATTGATCGAATAGAATTTCAAACAATTAGATTA
>CAZWNX010000097.1:2137-6728 GCA_964635395.1 uncultured Lachnospiraceae bacterium | reverse complement strand
TCCCAACAAGGATATGGTTCAAAAGTTAAGAGAATCCAAAATGGCAATTGGAATGTTACTAGGAATTATTGGGATTGCCATTGCAGTAGATGCTACTACAATTAGTGCATTGGGCAAGATTACGTCAGCAGACGATCGCATGATTGTAAATCACAAAACGAACCAATTACTTGGGATATTGATGCTGGTGTCGCTTAATGTGGCAAATTTGTTAGTTCTTGGATTTGTCTTTATTTATCTTAACACAATTTTTGTTTCGGTTTTATTGTACTGCATTGCGTATCTATTGATGATTATTATGCGCTTATTTGTTAAAAAGAAAACGAATACTATAAACTCCGTAAATACGGCCATATCCTATGAAAATATTTTGCCTGATTGGGTCAAGAAAATGGATGTGACAGATTCGAATAAAGCTCAAATACTTGACTATTTAGTTTGCATGAAGAGGATATGGGATTATGAGGTAGAACTTAAAATATCTTTAAACAGTTTGACAAATCTGTGAAAAAGAGATAAAAAGGAATACGATACCAAAAAAATGTGCATCCAGGAAAGACTGAGATAAGATTAGGATAAGAACATGATTAAGTTAAAAAAAATGCAGGGCAGTATTATGCTTTTTGTTGCAGCGTGTATATGGGGGTGCGCATTTGTAGCTCAAAGAGAAGGAATGGAGTATATTGGACCATTCAGTTTCAATGCAATTAGGAGTTTGATTGGTGTAATAGTATTATTGCCAATTGGGTATTTATTAAAAGGAAGAAGGCAAAATCAAGCAACGAATGTTTTGGTAGAAACGAAAGAATTGCGAATGAAAAAGAGAAAAGATTTGTGGATCGCAGGCGCGGTTTGCGGATTGTGCCTGTTTTTTGGGGCATCGTTACAGCAATTTGGAATCCAATACACATCTGCAGGAAAAGCAGGGTTTATTACTGCTTTATATATTATTTTTGTTCCAATTGTTGGGCTTGTATTAGGGAAGAAACATGGCAAACTGATTTGGCTTTGTATTGGGATTGCACTTGTTGGTCTCTATTTATTATGTATGAAAGAAGGTTTCAAAATAGAAAAGGGAGATTTGTTGGTTTTCTTATCAGCAATTGTCTACACCTTTCACATTATTAGCATTGACTATTTTTCACAGAAAGTGAATGGAGTTTTCTTGTCGTGTTTTCAGTTTGGTGTTTTGGGAATTCTATCCTTTGTTGGAATGATTTTGTTTGAAACGATTACATGGAAGCAGATTATGGCTTGTAGCATACCATTGTTATATGCAGGAGTGTTATCCTGTGCCGTAGCATATACGCTTCAGATTCTAGGGCAACGATCTACAAAACCAACCGTGGCATCGTTGATTATGAGTTTGGAATCCGTTGTTGCAGTAATCGCAGGAATGATTATTTTAAAGGAAAAATTAACCCTAAAAGAATTGCTTGGATGCTCCATTTTATTACTTGCAATTCTCTTAGCACAACTGCCTGATAAAAGAGAATCAAAAAAGACAATTGAAATAGTAGAAAATGGTGTTGAAATAGCAGATAATGTTTGACAGATGCTATCAAATATGCTATTTTCTTTTAGACGAGGGAGTTCAACAAGTATGAGTTGTGCTCCCTTTTTTGAAAAAATAACAGAATTATGATGTATTACGGAGGATGCCTATGAAGAGAAAGATTTTTGCCTTATTATTGGTTTTTGTTATGGTTTTTGCCATGACAGCATGTCAAAAAGTGGAGTCAGAGTCAGCAGGAGATGTTGATACTGAAACAGAAGCAGGAGCAACAGAAGCAACAGAAGCAACAGAAGCAACAGAAGCAACAGAAGCAACAGAAGCAAGCACATCAACAATCGATATGTCAGATGTTAAATTAATGAATGATGGTAATTTAACAATTGGAGTAGAAATTGGATATCCTCCTTTTGAAGATTTTGCAGAAGATGGAACAACACCAATCGGATATGACATTGATTTTGCTTATGCTTTGGCAGATAAGTTGGGTGTTGAAGTAAACTTTATTAATACAGCATGGGATGGAATTTTCCAGGGAATAGACTCAAGTTATGATTGTGTTATTTCAGCTGTAACGATTACAGATGAAAGAAAAGAAAGCATGAGTTTTTCAGATCCATACATCAATAATTATCAAGCAATTATTGTACCAGCTGATTATGAAGGTGAAATTACTGGATTCAAAGATTTAGATGGAATGGCAATTGCAGTTCAAAAAGAAACAACATCCGATGTGTTAATGTCTGATTATGTAGATACCAAAACGATTGAATGTACAATTTCGGCAAATGAGAAAATCACAACTTGTTTTACACAACTTGAGAATGGTGAAATTGATGCAGTTGTAGTAGATTCAACAGTTGCAGATGGATACTTAGCTGCAAACCCTGGTAAATTCCAAAAAATCTTCCAAGATGAACAAGAACCAGAGCAATTTGGTGTTGCAATGGGTAAAGACAATGCAGCATTACAAAAAGCAATTAATCAGGCAATTGCTGAATTAGAAGCTGAAGGATTCTTCGAAGAAAATATTAATCATTGGTTTGGTAATGCAGAATAATTGTGAAATTAGGTAAACTATATGAAATTATTGAATAGTATTATTTCAGTAAATAAGTGGAAGAAATCAACAAAGAGAGTTGCTATTTTTGTAATAGCAGCTCTTGTAGTTGCTTTGGTATTAGCGATCATTAATCCGCCACAATCTCGAATGATGAATTCGGCATCTGCGGAACTTAAGAAAATGATTGATGATGAAAAAGATAGTGAGCGAAAAAGAATAACGATTACCTATAATGATTTAGGCGTCATTAGTTATATTGCATTTTCAAGTTCCGGCAAGAATGGCTTGAAAGAAACCTACCTGGGTTTTGCTGGAAATGTATATGTAGCGGACGAAGGAATTGCTAATTTCACAGGTCTTATGGTGAATTATACTTATCGAATGTTAGGGTGCAAAGAAAACCTGTTACATGGTGTAAAATTGACGTTGTTGCTGACTTCTACGTCCATGTTCATTGGTTTTATATTGAGTATTTTCTTAGCACTCGGGAAAGTATCAAAAAATAAATTCGCGCGTAAACTAAGTGGCGCGTATGTATTCTTCTTTCGCGGAACGCCACTGCTGATTCAATTGTTTGTAATCTATTTTTCTATTCCAGGAATATTTGGTTTTGCTTGGAGGGGATTGTTTGATAGTGCAGACCCTGAAGCAGTTTATAAAGGTGCTTTTGTGGCAGCATTGATTTCCTTTTCACTCAATGCAGCCGCGTATTGTGCAGAGATTGTGCGTGCAGCGATTCAATCGATTGATAAGGGACAGCATGAAGCAGCCAAGGCACTTGGTATGACCTATACACAAACAATGTGGCTAATTGTTATTCCACAATCTATTCGAAGAATGATTCCACCTCTTTGTAATGAATTTGTAATGATGATTAAGGATGTTTCGCTGGTATTTGCTATTTCCTTAATGGATATTACAACGATATCAAAGACGATTATGACTAGTGAAGGTAATTATATGGTCTTTATTCCAGCGCTGATTATCTATTTGATTATAACGGCAATATTAACCTATATCTTCGGAAAAATTGAAGAAAAACTTTCCATCTATGAATAGGAGGCTGTTATGAGTACAGAGCAAAGAGAAATTGTGTTAAAAACAGAAAATCTTAGAAAATCATTTGGAAGTCTAGATGTGTTAAAGGGAATTGATTTGGAAGTTCGAAAGGGTGAAGTAATTTGCATTATTGGACCTTCAGGAGCAGGAAAATCAACTTATCTTAGATCATTAAACCAATTAGAGAAAATTACAAGCGGCAAAATATTTTTGAATAATGAATTATTTCTTCATAGAGAACATAACAAAACAGTACATAGAATCGCACCCCATAAGCAAAAGGAAATGTTGCTTGAGATGGGAATGGTTTTTCAACGTTTTAATTTGTTTCCACATAAAACGGTACTTGAAAATGTTATGATTTCGCCAAGAGTAGTGAAAAAGAAATCAAAAGAAGAAGCCTATGAATTAGCGAATCAATTAATTGAACGAGTGGGACTAGCGGATAAAAAGGATGAGTATCCAAGTAAGCTTTCAGGTGGACAGCAGCAGCGTGTTGCTATTGCTAGAGCCCTTGCAATGGAACCATTAATGATGTTGTTTGATGAACCGACAAGTGCGCTTGACCCTGAGTTAGTAGGTGAAGTATTAAGTGTAATGAAAGATTTGGCAAAACAGGGAATGACGATGCTTTGTGTTACTCATGAAATGGGTTTTGCACGTGAAGTTGCTGATCGAGTTGTCTTTATGGCAGATGGAATGATTCTTGAAGACAGCAGTCCAAAAGAAATGTTTGAAAATCCAAAACATGAAAAAACAATTTCGTTTTTGAGTAGTATATTGTAGAACTTTTAATGGAATAGTTCTTGCATAGTGATTCTAAAAACCAGAGTAAATCTCTGGTTTTTTTGCGTCATCATAGTAAAGATTCAATTGTAGTTAAGGACTGAAAGAGATATAATGAGAATACAATTTAGTGATTGCATTATTATTGTAGGAGAGGAAAATCTAAAATG
>CAZWNX010000097.1:0-2037 GCA_964635395.1 uncultured Lachnospiraceae bacterium | reverse complement strand
AATTATTTTCAATAAAATGAATCGTATTTCAGGAGACTTATTATATGTAACAGATTGTTTGCGTTTAGAGGATAATGGGTCAGGAGATTATGATGAGGTAGAAAAACAGTGGATTATTATCAGACGAATTTGTGCTTGAAATAAAGAAGGGTTCAACGGGTACAAGAAAGTTAGAAATGACTTTGAATTAAGCATTAAAAACGGGAAGGTATATAATAAAAACTACGATTTGGGATGCAGATTCCAAGGATAATAAAAGGAAACTAGTATTGCAAAATAGATCAAAAGACGACATTCTCTATTTTGCAAATACCGATGATTTCGAAACATTAGAGAGTGCATTTTGGAAGATATCTGACAAGGAACTTGGACAAACAATATTAGCGCCACAAAATGTAAGTGTTCAAAATGGAGTGTTGGGTATTCTGTTATCAAAAGATAGTCTTATAGGTGGAGAAGTCTACTCTGCTGCAAAACAAGGATATGGGACGTATGAAATACGGATGAAAGTACCGAATGTACCATCTTCAATAACTGGGTTTTTCATGTACTATCCACCAGATTTCCAAAGTGAAATTGATATAGAAGTGTTTAATGATTCGAGCGGAAAACTTCTTTTGACAACTTATTCGGATGGTGAAGTTAGTAATGAGAAGGAAGTTCAATTGGGATTTGATCCAACGCAGGATTTTCATGACTATCGATTTGAGTATCGTGAGAATCAGATCACCTTTTATGTTGATGATTCAATGGTGGGATTATTTGACCAAGGGATTCCAAAAAACGGAATGCAGTTGATGGTTAATTGTTGGTATCCAAAATGGCTAGAACAAATACCACCAAGCAAAGATACTCAACTATTGATTGATAAAGTCAGTTATTAACAACATGGTTTGTAAGGTATTTGGTGAAAAATGAAGGAATAACTTCTCGATATGCACGTTAGGGGGAGTGATTAGGTCAAATGAATGATGTTAAAAATTGAATTAATGTTGTTAACATGATAAAATTGATAAAGTAATGAGTGTGGTTTTCCATAGAAGGAGGAACAAGAAATGGCAAAGTATCGTTGTGGAGTATGTGGTTATATTCATGAAGGTGAGTTAGAAGAAGGATTTCGCTGTCCTGTCTGTAAGCAACCAGCATCTGCATTTGTAACAGTAGAAGAAGCTGTTGCTAAAGAAAATATTTATGCAGGAACAAAAACAGAGAAGAATCTCGAAGAAGCATTTGCGGGAGAAAGCATGGCAAGAAATAAGTATACTTATTTTGCAAATATTGCAGCTAGAGAAGGGTTTGAGCAAATTTCTGATTTGTTTTTAAAGACTGCTAGAAATGAACAAGAACATGCAAAATTATGGTATGAAGAATTGGGCCATCTTGGAATTACTGCTCAAAACTTATTAGCGGCAGCGCAGGGTGAGAATTATGAGTGGACGGATATGTATGAACGATTTGCAAAAGATGCAGAAGAAGAGGGATTTGCTCAGTTGGCAGCCAAATTCAGACGTGTTGCGGCAATTGAAAAGTCTCATGAGGAGCGTTACCGTGCACTGTTAAGCAATGTTGAGATGCAGCAAGTGTTTGAAAAGGGTGAAGAAACAATGTGGGAATGCCGTGTGTGTGGACACCTAGTAATGGGTAAAAAAGCACCTCAGGTGTGTCCAGTGTGTAAGTTTTCACAAAGTTATTTTGAGGTACATGCAACAAATTATTAGCAAATTGATTCAATGAGGAAGGGAAAAAGAAAAATTATGTGGACAAGAGTAGAAATAAAAACAAGAGCAAAAGAGGCTTTTTATCGAAATTACTGGAGATGTGTTTTAGTGTCATTCTTCATTCTTGTAGCCTCATCCATGATGAATGGAGGCGGAGGAAGTGGCGGACGTATTCCAACCGGATCAAGTAATTTTAACAATGGAAATGAGCAAAGAGATTGGAATTTTGATGATGATTCCGAGGATATGAGTTATCAAACGTATGAGTTAGAAGATTTAGGAACTAGAAATACAGACTTAAAGACGACTAATATGGTTG
>CAZWNX010000096.1:0-6834 GCA_964635395.1 uncultured Lachnospiraceae bacterium | reverse complement strand
TGAAGAATCATGGAGGAAAATCAAGGTTTCGCATAAGGAGTTCCCGACGATGAAAACCCTAGAGAAGTAGTAGGAATTAATCAGTTACAAATCATGACAATCAGTGATGAAAAATGCAAGGATTGCTACGGATTTACAACGATTTATATGAGCCCCTATGGAGCGCATAATAACTGATTATAAAGTCGAATAAATCGAATATATAACTGATTGTAAAACGGAATTTGCTCCTTGGAGCACGTGAAAAACGAAAAATTTCGTGTGGTCAAATTGTATCAGCAAAAAAAACTGAGGAATGGATTCCTGAGTGAACGAGTGTTAAGGCACTTCGCTATTAGTAAAAAAGCTGGAAAGCAAAAGAATTATTCTATTTCTGGTGATCACCTTTCTTATCACCTATAGTCTGGAAATCGGTCTGGTCCAACCGCTGGTAAAAAGCGCTGACCAACAACTTGCATTGCTTGGTTCTTCATTAATTGCTACGATGATGTTTATACCTGCGATCGGAGTTATTATTACCAGATTGATTACCAAAGAAGGCTTCCGTAATTCCATGCTTCAGCTTCCTAAGTTGAAGAGCAATCTGGGTTATTATCTCTTTGCATGGTTTGGGCCTTCCCTATTGACCGTTGTTGGAGCCGCTCTTTATTTTGCATTGAATCCCGGTCAATTTGACCCCGAATTAAACACCCTTGCCCAGAATTATCAGAAAGCCGGTGTAGATATGTCAGCATCACAATTACAATCTACGATGCTGATTCAGATTGGAACTGCATTTTTTATCGGCCCCTTACTGAATGTAATCAACTGTTTTGGCGAAGAATGGGGATGGCGTGGTTACCTCCTTCCGAAGATGAGAGGTAAATTCAAGGTTGTTCCGATGTTATTGATCAATGGCTTCATTTGGGGTGTATGGCATGCTCCACTGACTGTGCTTGGTCATAACTATGGCACCGGTTATACCGGATATCCTTTTACCGGAATTCTGGCTATGGTCTTCTTCTGTATCGTTATGGGAACGATATTTTCTTATGTTACGATCAAAACCAACAGCTGTATTCCTGCCATCTTCGCTCATGGTGGACTTAACTCTATCGCTGCAGTAGGTATTTATTACTCCGTTAGTGGCGGCAACCCTTTTATCGGACCGGCACCCACCGGAATCATCGGTGGTATCGGCTTCATCATCGTAGCTATTATCTTAGCTCTTCGTATGATGAAGGATGAGAAGCTGCAGGGCTAGATATTTTCCATTCTAGAATACTAAAAGAAAACCCGGATACTTTCAATCCAAAAGACTATAATCGGTTCCATTATCTGCCCAAAGCATAATTTAAGCATTGGAATGAAGTCGAGGGTCTTAAGAAGTATCTGGGTTATTTTTTATTTCATATCAATCTTGTCAAAGGCTTTTACATCATTGCATTCTGCAGAGTTTCAGTAATGATTGTGCACGCTTCGAAATGCAGTCGGAACAGCATTACCTACAATTAATCTTTGATGTAACGATCCAATCGCTGAAGTGTATCGATCATATCCCGCAGCAAGCTAACTACATCTTCAACATTCTTATAATTTTCCTCACTGACACCAGCCGCCTCTTCTGAGCTTGCTGATACCTCCTCGGTAGTCGCTGATATCTGACTAATGTTCTCGACAATACTGTTATTGGCGTTCTGCAGACTATTTAGCTTTCCGCTGATTACATTGATATCCTCTGCAAGCTGCATCACATTTGTGTTGATACTGTTGAAAAGTTCTGCTGCTGTTTCAATCAACTGCTCTTGTCGGTCGGTTGCTTCGATTGATTTCTGAACATTATTTGTTACAAGGATTGCATGCTTATTCAACTCATTTATTATCTGATTGATACTGTCCGTAGATTTCTTAGTCTGATCAGCAAGCTTTCGAATCTCATTTGCTACCACTGCAAATCCCCTGCCCATCTCACCCGCTCTAGCAGCTTCGATGCTTGCATTCAGAGATAAAAGGTTGGTCTGCTCAGAGATTCCTGCAATAATCTCTGCAATCTCCTGCACTGATTGTGTCTTTTCCATCAAACTGTTCATGGAAACTTCCATATCTGTATTGGTAGCCGCAATTTCATCAGACTGACCCTTCAGGCTGTTCATCACTTCTAAACTGCTATGAATGGATGTACTAGAGTCCTCAGCACGATGTACTATTTCATGGGAAATACTTACCGTCTCCTCAATAGATTGTTGTATCTGCTGAGTCATCCTAGTCTGAGTCTGAACACTCTCCGCGGTCGCTTGTGTACTTGAGGATATCTCATTTACTGTAGTATTCGTAATCTTAGTTGATTCCCCAAGTCTTTGCACCAATTCATTGGAGGCATTCGCATTTTCGTTTATAACATTCGCGATATCAAGTACATCCGCAAGCATCTCGCCTTGTACCTTCTGCTCATCCTTGATTGCACTCACAATATCAGCATTAAATTCAATGGATCGGATGGTTGTTCGGTATACTCCGAATATCGCCGCCAAGAATACTACCAGCGTACCGATCATGGTTATCTCCGGGGTACTGCTGTCCTTCATTATAAGGTGATATACACAATTCGCCACACCACAGAAGACTGTTACCCAAGAATATAGGACAATCACCCTTTTATAGAAAAAGACCACCAGTGTTGTTAATACTACAATTGATATAAAAAGTGTCATTTGCTCATCTTCAAATATCAGAACTATGAAATATATTAGATAAAATAAATTTAATGCTTTATAACAGAACCGACTGGAGCATTTATCCCGGAGGAAGATAATTGCGCTTATTATGGCAAATACCACACTGGCTACCATAACAACAATTGGGAGATTACCGAAGTTATTTCTCGTAATTTCAACTACACTAAGGATAATAGAAATGAGATAAAATATGACCACTTCAACCATCAATAGATTGTTGGTGACTTCTAATCTATTTTTTTCCTCTTGAAATCTGTGTTTTATTTTTTTCTCTGTAGATAATACTGTCATAACTATTCTCCTTTTTACGGTTTTCTATCTGTTAATATCGTCAAAAAAATATTAAAGATCGATTATTAACTTTATTCACTGTCTGGTTATTACGCCTTATCCAGAAGGCTGGAGATCACGGCACAGATCTCTTCACTATTTACAGATACTTCTTCTGTAAACGCAGTAATATCTGTGATGGAATCCTTTACGCTTTCTATTTTTTCTGTTAAGGCTGATGATACTTCATAGATCGAATCAATTGCAATAGCAGTTTCAATTCTTTCATAAACTTCCGCTACTCTTTCTTGCTACTGATTAACGGCTGTTCATTCAGAACTTCATGTCGATTATAGTTAGTGTTTATCCTTATCTGTTGCTTAAATTGTGAAATATATTTTAATATTCACCATAATTCTACACAAAGTGCTTCAATAATATTTTACTATATACGAAACACTTTTGTCTACTAAAGCATCTGCTGACGAAAGTTTATGGAAAACTGAAAGGAAAGATGTTATACTACTAGTGAAAATTTTGTCAATTAAGGTTGACCATATAGAAACTCAGTTACAGTCAGGAATTCAGTTAGGAATTCAGTTAGGAAGTGGTGTAGTGCAAAACAAAGTAAGCAAAAATAGTCAGTTATGCAATCATTTAATTTTAGCAAATATTACCGATGTTTTTTTATTTGGATTTATTCCTATACTGCTTGTAATAATAAATCTAAAAAATCTGATAAGTAATACCAGTTGGCTCAATTTTAACGAAAAAACGCAGTTTAAGTTTCTAGTCCTTGTATTTCCAATCATTATCTTAATATCTATTTTTGTCAAAAAGTTTTCAGAGAGAAACGGTCATGACAGAAAACATGTTACTATCGTTGTGTTCGTAATTGTGATACTGATACAGTTATTTATGGTCATACAGCTTTCTACAGAAGTGGGATGGGACTGTGGTGCTGTGATTAATGCAGCATTTGGAAGAGATACGGCTGCTAGTTCAGAATATCTCTCCATATATCCCAATAATGCATTCTTGACCTATGTTTACAGGATTTGGTTTTCTCTTTTGGGAGCAAAAGAAGCAAACCGTTATTTGCTTGCCAATATATTGAATATCGTAGCCATGAACATCTCTGCCGTTTTTTTATATCATATTGCCAATGAATTTTTTGGAAAAAAAGAAGCATGTGTCACTATGTACTATTTCCTTCTGTTAATTGGAATTTCACCATGGCTGGTCATTCCTTATAGTGATATTACCTCTATGCCTTTTGTCCTTGGACTTTTTGTGATTTATATCAGGCTAGAGGGGAAGGGAGAATGGTCGGTCCTGGATTATGCCAAATATAGTGTGGTAATTGGACTTACTCTTTTTGCAGGTCTAAAAATAAAACCAACTGTTATTGTGGTGTTTGTAGCCATTCTCATTTTTTCTGTGGCAAAGAAGAAAAAAAATCAGCTGATCATATTGAGTCTGAGCCTTGTGATCTTTTTTGTTTGCAATTTTGGATTTGGACTTTTTTGGCAACACCAGCATGATTTTAAGATCAACGATTCCAAGGCGGTGCCGTTCACTCATTATTTGATGCTTGGGGTGAATGATAACATGGGATGTTATACGGAGGAGGATCTTGGCATCACCCAGTCAGGGAATACACAGCAGGATAAAATTGAGATTAATGTTCATGAGATTAAGAAGCGTTTGGTTGAGATGGGAGTAGCTGGATATGCAGAGAATCAGTGGGGAAAAATTTGCCAGATCCATAGCGAAGGGAATTTCTTCTGGGGTGGTGAAGGCGGCATGAATTTTATGAATTTTGATTTAACCAGGAATGAGGAGATTAGAAATATTTTTTACATTAATGGAAGTAAATTTGAAATTTATAAGTACCTGGTCCAGGGAGTCTGGATGTCGTTGCTGTTTATGATTGGGCTTAATGTTCTGTCCTTTTGGACAGAGGAAGAAAGGAATGATAAGGGGATAATTTTTTTGAGTATTTTTGGAATTATAATGTTCAATCTGCTCTTTGAATCACGTTCCCGTTATCTGATCACGTATCTACCATTTTATTGTATGGCAGCTGTAAGGGGTAAAATAGTATTTGGAAGATGGTATAAAAAGCACAAAAAATTTTGATGACATGTCTAGGAAATGGAAGGTTGATAAGAATAAAGTCAGATGAAGTATGAATATAATTTCCCCTTCTGGTCACAATGTCTAAAAGTAAAATGAATACAGAACGGATTAGTCCGTACCAGGGAGCAGTCAAATTATATTGGCTGCTCTTTTCGTATCAAGAAAACGGAGGATAAATATATGGAGCCTATGAGAGATATAAACCGAGCAATCGAGAGGGAAATCCAAAAAGTGAGTTGTTCTTTACGCTTTGAGAATAAAGGATTTGGAGAGTATTCCTACAATGAAATTACTTCTAAAGAAAAGCTGGAGGAAGTGCTTGCTTATCTTCTTCGGATAGGAGACTTTGAGAAGCATGCAACCAAGATGGTAATGTCAAATGTCTATATGGATGTCAAATATGGTAAGCCGGAGTTTCATCGCACAAATACCGCATTAGAACGAAAGAAAATTAATACAACTATTTTGCGTTACAGTAAGAAATTAAATCCAGATTATGAAGGAAAGCTCTATTTGGAAACGGTGAGATGTTTTTTTACATTACCACCTATAGAACGAGAAAAATGCAAAATGACATATCAAGGGGAAGATGCAATAGGAATGATATTGACTAGGAAACATATCCTAGGATTATTTACGCATTGCCTTGTGGCGCGTGCATCAGATGCAAGAGAACAGCAAACAAGATCAAACTTGTCAGAGAAAGAAAATGAAATAATTCAATTATCAAATGTGCGAACGGGATTGTTCCAGACATTGCTCATGGATGATGTAAAATTTGAAAATGGTGGAATATATGCAAATCTTTGTAGTATTTATGTTTTGAAATAGAAACAGAACTTCTGGACACAATGTCCAAAGCTAAAATGGAGGTGCAGAAAGATTTGTACAATAAATAAGGTGGAAGAAAAATGTTTTGAAATGGATTGTGATTGTGTTGATAGTAATTGGCGAGGTTTGTATTGCCAATGTCTTAGTCAGTGTAATAGAAAGGCAATCTACGAATATCAGAAACAGAAGAATTTAATGAAATTATTAGAAAACCAGATTGGTTTGAAAAAATGATGAAATACTTTTTCGTAAATGATACAATAGTGAAGTGCAATAAGAACATAAATTTGAAATTGCAAAGGGAAAATAATACATAGATATTTGGAGAGAAATAATGAATATAGTAGAATGGTTTGAAATTTTAGGAAGTTTGGCTACATTATTAACAGGATTGATTACGCTAGGAACATTAATTGAAATGAAAAACGAAAGGGAAATATCAAAAAGACCCGAATTACTTATAAGAAATAATGAAAAATTAATATTACCTGACGACGGATATTTTATTGCAAAAAAGTGGATAAACGATGAATTTTCATATTAACAATATAGATGATATATTTTTTTAGATTACAAATCAGATTTTGATGAAATACCACAGGTAGTTGTAAGTAGAATTAGCCCTGAAACACAAAATATTGAATATCTATCTCCTAATCATGAAAATATATATTGTTGCAAGATAGAAATTCCCATACAATATCAAAATATATTTTCTGCTCTTGTGTTTGTTTATGCAGATAAAGAGGATTATCATGATAAAGATGTATGCGTTCCAAAATTAATATGTTATTTAAATTATAAAAATATTTACGGAAAACAATATGAGAAAAAATATGAAATTGAATTTAAATTGTTTAATACAATATCTAATAAT
>CAZWNX010000095.1:2596-6935 GCA_964635395.1 uncultured Lachnospiraceae bacterium | reverse complement strand
CCCGCAAATCGTTTTAAGTGTATTACTACATGTAATACACTTAGGGTAAATGATTTTTATATATTTGTCAATCTATACTCTATATTTTTCCATATTTGAATTTCATTCTATTAAAAGTTTTGAAGCAGATCTCCTGAAATATCAATTATATCTTGTATCAATATCCTTGTCCCATCTTGCATGATCACTGCTTTTTCATACAGATCTATTTTTTTCACAATGCCCCTGATACATCTGTACGTTCCCCCTTTTTTTCTTTCATCCTCTTGAAAAAAAGTGATTTCAATTTCTTTTTGTTTATTTTCCTTTTCCTGTATGATTCTTAATTTATTATCTAAAATGGTTATTTCCATTTCATCTAGTTCAATTCGTTTATCCGTTAATCTTGCTGTTTCTTTCACTGCACTATCATAACCCGTTAACGCTGCAAACGGTGAAAACTGGGCGGCTCTGTCACGCATAGACATCGGCAAATAATCCGTTGAAGACGGACGTGCTAAATGGATTATATCGTCATATGATTGTTCATAAGAATTTTGTTTTTCCATTTCATCTTTCCTTCTATCCAAAGCTGAATGCATGCATTGTTTATGCCTTATGACCTCCGATTTGTTTGTTTCTTTCTACCGTCATGGCACCTTCCTCTAGGTTTGTTCCTTTTATAATGGCATTTTTTCCATATTTCTTCTTTATTGTAAGAATCGCCTGCTGAATCTTTTTTTCTTTTAAAAGAATTGCTTCTTGTTCTTCATAATTCGTAAATAAATCAAGTTGTTCATAAGCCACTTTTTTAACTAATAATTGCTCCTCTACTACTCGATTTGCAGTTATATTGATTCTTCGAACCAATAAATTGGGGTCTGCTATCTGAGTATACAACCCCATAACTGCTTCTAAAATTATTTTTGTGGATGATGTCTGTTTCGAAAGTGTCACCGTGCCATGTGCATGTTTTGGAACCTTACGTCCATAATGATCCGTTGTTACTGGTCCATGATAGTTTTTTCTAATTTCAGGATTACTCAGATTTTCGATGTCATAACCCACTGTCAAAACCATTTGATCTGTTACAAATGATTTTTCTACAAGATCTAGTACCAAGGAATCTGTCATTTCCCAAACAATCAATTTTGCTTTCTCATAAGAATAGGGACTTTGTAAAACTTGACCAGCTCCAATGCTATTCGTATCTGATTTATACGACTTTATCTCTGCCATTGTACATGGTTCATAACCCCATGCATGATCAATTAAGAGTTCGGCATTAATGCCAAACAACTTGTAAAGTAGCGCCTCATTATAATAATCCTTTTGTTTTCCAATTGAGCACCTAGCCACATCACCCATTGTAAATAAGCCATTCTCTTCTAGCTTTTTAGCATACCCTCTTCCGACACGCCAAAAATCAGTTAGTGGTCTATGTGTCCATAGAATCTGACGATAACTCATTTCATCTAATTCAGCAATTCGTACACCCTCTACATCCTCCGGAATGTGTTTTGCAACAATATCCATAGCAACTTTCGCAAGATATAAATTGGTTCCAATTCCAGCTGTTGCAGTAATGCCAATCGTCTGAAAAACGTCCCTGATTATTTGTGTCGTGAATTCTCTAGCAGTAAAATGGGCTGCCTGTAAATACTGTGTTACATCTATAAAAACCTCATCTACAGAATAAACATGGATATCCTCTGGTGCAACATACTTTAGATAAATCTGATAAATTCGTGTACTATATTCCATATATAGTGACATTCTCGGTGGCGCTGTTATAAAATCAATGGCTAATTCTGTATTTTCCTTCAATTCTCTTTCATTAACGGATGAGCCTACAACCCTTTGTCTGGGTGATTTGCTTCGTCTGACTGCATTTGCTTCTCTGACCTTTTGCAGTACTTCAAATAATCTTGCTCGTCCAGATATCCCAAACGATTTCAATGACGGAGTAACTGCAAGACATATGGTTTTCTCTGTTCTACTAGGGTCCGCAACAACAAGATTCGTCACTAATGGATCTAAACCCCGCTCCAAACATTCTACAGAAGCATAGAATGATTTAAGATCAATTGCTACATATGTATGATTGTTATCTTCCATACTTTTATCCCCAAAGTGCACTTGCGTCATTACTACTGCGATTTAGTTTTGAAAAATCAGTCTTTATAAAGGATCTCGTTGCTAGTACCAAAAAGATGAACCCAATTCCCATCAAAATCAAAAAAGAGAGGATTGGACTGATTACAAAATCACCTATTTGTATTGCAATTCCCTCATTTACTAATTGTTCAGCAGTATTGTTTTGCTTCTCTAAAATAATCATTCGAAAAAATGAAGTCGCATACGTCATTGGGTTTAAATAAGCCACTACTTTCAATGTTTTTGGTAACATTTGAAGTGGAATATAGGCTCCTGATAAAAATGTGAGTGGCATGGTAATTGCAGTTTTAACAATCTGAAATGTTTGACCGTTTTTCACTTTGGTTGCCATGAATAAACCGACTCCCGAAAATACAACTCCAACGCAGATCATTGTAGCTAAAACATAAAATGGTGTTCGAATACTCGTAAAACGAATACCTGTAAACAATCCCAAAATCAAAATCATAATTCCCTGCATTGTTGCAACGGTTGCTGCGGCTAAGAGTTGACCAACTGCCACATGAATACGTTTCACTGGTGAAACCAACACTTCCTTCATAAACCCACTAATCAAATCATCTACCGTTGAAGATGCAAGATTTAATGAGCTTTCAAATACGGTTGTAATAATAACTCCGGACAACATATAAGGGATTGGATTATCAATAAATCCATTTTTAAAAACTGCTCCAAATACATATACAAAAAAGAACGGGAAAACCAATGAAAAAATAAGTCCCACTCGATTTCTAACAAACGCCTTAAGCCCACGAATCCATAATGCTATAATTGTATGCATATTTTTTTACCTTTCCTTTTTACTTTGGAAAATTAAGCTTCATCACGAATCTTTTTACCAGTTATTTCCAAGAAAACATCGTTAAATGTTCCCTTCTTGATTTCAATATCCCTAATATTTTCTTTTTGCTTGGCAATTAAATCCAATATTTTATCAATACGATCTGCATCTATTTTATAATAGTGCTCTTTCTTGCTATAGTGAAGATTTTCCTTTACTAATGCGGTTTCAAGTTCTAGATCATCAATCGCAGTAATCAGACATTTATCCTTTGTATATTTTTTCTTTAATTCATATGGTGTATCATGTGCAACAATCTTACCGCCATCAATAATTGCTACTTTGCTACAAATTTCAGCCTCTTCCATGTAATGTGTTGTTAGAAAGATCGTAATATTTTTTTCTTTTTGAAGTTTTTTAATATAATCCCAAATATGTAGACGCGTCTGTGGATCCAAACCTGTTGTAGGTTCGTCTAAGAAAAGAACCCGTGGATAGTGAATCAGTCCACGCGCAATCTCAACTCTTCGCTTCATTCCTCCTGACAAACTACTTACTAGTTTTTTTCTTTCTGCAAGTAAGTCTACTAGTTCGAGAGCAAAAACGATTCGCTTCTCAACCTCATCTTTTGGAATATGATAAAACACACAGTGCATTTTCAAATTTTCTTCAATTGTCATCTTTGCATCCAAAGTAGATTCTTGAAATACAACACCAATTGCACCGCGTACCTCATTTTTTTCCTTTGAAACATCTTTTCCGGCAATGGTAAGATGTCCTGATGTTTTTTCAAAAATCGTACAAAGTGTATTGATTGTGGTGCTTTTACCAGCTCCATTAGGCCCTAAAAACGCGAATATAGTTCCCTCTTCCACGGTAAATGAAATGTTGTCAACTGCTGTAAAATCTCCATATTTTTTGGTAAAATTCTCAACTGTTATGATTGCTGCCATTCTTTTGTTCTATCCTTTCCGTATTTGATAAAAATTGAAATGAGTAATCTATCATAAAGTGTACAACCATGGATAATAGTAGCGATCCCGTAGAAATGTATAATACCGAAAATAAAAAGCCTACTCCCGCCGTTTTGAGGACTCCTTTTACACCTTGATAGGCATGTCCAAATCCAAACAATAGATTTACAATGATCAGTATTCCAAGTATCGGCATCTGCGGGAAAAATCTTCCAAAAACATAGATGAGGGTTCCTCGATACACAATTTCTTCTGTAATTCCAGCATTAAGAGCTACCCATGTCCAGATTTTCTTTTCTTTCATTGTAAGTGGCTGTAGCATTTTAATTGGCAATTCCATTGGTTTATCTTTCAATTTAATTTGTTTGTTGCTATAAACAGTATACTTTATAATTGTGTATACTGCATCTAAAACCAATAATAGGAT
>CAZWNX010000095.1:0-2496 GCA_964635395.1 uncultured Lachnospiraceae bacterium | reverse complement strand
CCACTGACTGACTGATACAACATAAATGCTGATAAGCTAATGAAATAGATTGTCATAATTACCATCCTTTAGTTCCTCCTTGATTGTATTGTACTCTATTTCATTATCCTACAAGCTCCCCTTAGTGGAGAGTCAACTATTTTCTACGTTTTCGTTATTTACTCTATCATTCTTTGCAAACATCCAAATTCCAAAAATAATAATCACAACTCCTACTACCCCGTTCATAATTCTAATCATTTGAGCTGTTAAAAAAACTTGCAGTGTTGAGCCCAAAATAGCAATTAGTGTAGAAAAGAGAAGTGTTGATAAAATACACCCAATACCGAATCCACGAATTTGACCTTTACTGTAGTGATTACTAGTAATTTGTGAGGCAAATACTCCACTCCAAAACAAAATTGTAAGTGGATTTGAGGCTGTCAAAATAAATGCCTGCCAAAATAGATTCATATGTTCTACACCCTCACCTACAGAAAATCCTCCCAATAACTGAATTCCAAATGCTCCTAGAATGGTACTTATCCCAAATAGAATCATCACTAAAGCACCCAATGCTTTCATTACCATTTTTACATTTTCATATTTGAATATTGATACAACTCCACAACTTGCCAATTGTACATATAAAAAATCAACGATCGTCACTGCTAATACAACCTGCATGCTAGGTAAAAAACCATCTGAAGCTGCGGTCTTGAATATTAATAGGCACATGGGCCCAATTGCAAATTGTAAAATCATTCCAAACCTTAATCCATTGATGATACTATCCATTTTCTTCATTATTTTCATTACTCCATTTTTTAACCACTATTACTCTTTATTCTATTTACCAATTTTACTAATAAATTTATCATTTGACAATTCACATTTTTCATAATATACTTTATTCATATAGAATTACTATGATTTATTTAAAGGAGGTTTATTATGCCATTCATCAAAAATCTAGAACATGAAAAAATTATTACACTGGCGCAGGAAGTAACTGTACAGCCAGGCCAAGTTGTGAGTAAGACAATCACTCAAAATAAGGCTGTAAGCATTACATTATTTGCCTTTTCGAAAGGCGAAGAAATTGGAACCCACGATTCTAGCGGTGATGCACTCGTTACGATTCTTGAGGGTACAGGTAAGTTGATTGTGGGAGACAAAGAGTTCATCTGTAAAGACGGCGAATCCCTCATTATGCCTGCCAAAATTCCACATTCCGTTGTTGCCATAGAAGATTTCAAAATGATGCTTACAGTTATCTTCTAAATATCATTTAAACAAATGTAACAGATTGTCCTGCGCCTAATTCAAAGTGGTATTTTGCAATCCCTAAATCAAAATAGGCGCAGGGACCGATTCCACGCTTTGCTCGAATGGTATTTTCTTGATCTTTCACATGCTCAAAATAAAACCCTTGTTTGTTCATTCCGGTAGGTGCAAGTAAAACTGCCTGAATGCCATTCTTAAACCATTCAGGAGAGTTACTATCAAGATTGGAGATCTGACTAGCCTCCTTTGATTTGTGCAATACGCCCTCATTCACTCCATACCCAAGGCTAATAATGATATGAATTTTTTCCCCCTCTGCAATTTTCATTGCACTCTTTACCTTTTTATAGGTTGAGTAGACCCAACAGGTTTGAAGTCCTAACTCAGTAGCGTATAGGACTATTTTTTCTCCATAGTATCCACAGATTTCTTCCATATCCTTCCCTTTTTTTCCAATCAAAGCAATATAATTAGACACCCCTTGAAACTTTCCGTAATGTGCCATAAAACTATCAAATGCTTTTGGTTCATTTTGAATAAGCTGAATACTCAGTCCACTTTTTTGATTACATTCTTTAATCATTATTTGCATTTTCTCAATCATTTCATCACTAATCACTTGATCACTATAGTTTCTTACGGAGTGTCTCTTACTCATTAATTCAATTTTGTTTTCAGTCATTTTTTTCCTCTTTCTGTCCCTAAATTTTTAGATAATTCATCAAAATAGTTTCTGTCAATGCTTCCCAATCTCCTTCAAAATGAAATCCTCTCATGTTTGACATTGCTGCTAATCCATGTACTGCTGACCACATAAGAAGCATGGTATTTCTTTGATCCACTTTGTGAATTCCAACCTTATCCAAATAATCTATTGCATATTTCTTAAAAATCCGAAATGGTTCATAATCACTATCTATCTCATCTTCTAAGACATCTATGTGATAATCATCGTTATCGTAAATAAATTGAAAATAATTGGGGTTTTGCGCAAAAAAATTTACATATGCTTTCCCAATACTCATTGTTTTACACTCGATTGCCTCATCTTCTGTCACTGCTTTCAATGCTTGTACGAACCGATTATTGACGTGTCTTTTCATTGCACCAAGAAGAGCATCTTTATTTTCAAAATGATTGTAACAGGCTGTTGGTGAAACTCCCACTCGCTTCGCAACTTTTCGAAGAGTGAAGTTAGAATTTCCTTCCTCATTAATAAGGGCAATTCCA
>CAZWNX010000094.1:0-7014 GCA_964635395.1 uncultured Lachnospiraceae bacterium | reverse complement strand
TGGCAGTTCTTGCAAGTAGTGCAATTTTTGGGATCTATCATATGAGTTTTATTAAGTTCTTTACAACTGCAATTTTGGGAATTGTTTTTGCAGTGGCACTAGAATATTCAAATAGCATCTACATTGGAATGGTTATGCATTTTTGTAATAATGCATTCTCGGTATTTGCATTTAAGTATCCTAAAGTAGTTGAAAAATACTTGCCTATTTTTGTGAAGGAGAAGTTCACAGTAGTGGAAATTTTAAGTATGCTTGCGATATCGTTTGCGCTCATGGCTGGTGCTGGATTTATCATAAGAAAAGAATTAAAAATAAGAAAAAATATTAGCTAAAAAAACCTTGCAAATACATAATTAATATGTTAGAGTATTATGTGTTGTGAATAAGAGAGATGGTCCTCTGTTACAGACGTATTAAGAACATCCAAATAATAAGGAGGCACACAATGAACGAAATTATTAGAAGTATTGAACAAGAACAATTGAAAGAAAACGTATCGGAATTCAACGTTGGTGATACTGTAAAAGTGTATGGTAAAATCAAAGAAGGAAACCGCGAAAGAATTCAGATTTTTGAAGGAACTGTAATCAAAAGACAGGGTGGAAGCAATCGTGAAACCTTTACAGTTAGAAAAGCATCAAACGGAGTTGGAGTTGAGAAAACTTGGCCATTACATTCTCCAAATGTTGAGAAGATCGAAGTAGTTAGAAGAGGTAAAGTAAGACGTGCTAAATTATTCTACTTAAGAGATCGTGTTGGTAAGAAGGCAAAAGTTAAAGAAATTGTAAAATAATCAACTAGGGACAGATACTTGCGTATATGTCCCTTTTCTGTTAGGAGGAGGCAATGGCAAAAAGAAAAGGACTTAGCTTTTATAAGCGAAAGAAAAAGATTAGTCATACATTGTTAATGGAAATATTTTCCTATATTTTCATTATTTTTGCCGCAACATTTTTTGCGTTCGTATTAGTTATTACAATTGGAACGAAAACAAGTATGATTGGGGTCTCAATGCAACCAAATTTAGAAAATGGACAAGAATTACTAATTGATAAATTCACCTATAAATTGTCCAAGCCAAAACAAGGGGATGTTGTTGCTTTTTATCCAAACGGGAATGATAATACGCATTGTTATATTAAGAGAGTAATTGCCACTCCGGGAGATAAAATTCAAATTCGTTCTGGCGAAATTTATGTAAATGGTGAGGTATATGGTAAGGGTCAATATGATAAAATAGCTGATGCTGGCATTGTAGAAAGTGAGATTTTGTTGGGAACAGATGAGTTCTTTGTGTTAGGTGACAATGTAAATAGTAGTGAAGATAGCAGATCTTCTAACATAGGAGCGATTAAGAAGAATTATATTGTCGGTAAAATATGGTTTCATATGGCATCGGATCAAAATGGAATGGGATTTATGAAGTAGTTGTATCGTTGAGAAATGGATGGTGAGAAAATGAATTATCAGTGGTATCCAGGGCACATGACAAAAGCAAAGCGTATGATGCAGGAAAATATAAAACTAATCGATTTAGTGATTGAATTAGTGGATGCAAGAATTCCACTTAGTAGTCGTAACCCAGATATAGATGAACTTGGAAAAAATAAATTTCGTATGATCCTTCTCAACAAAGTGGATTTAGCAGATGAATCAAAAACACAGAAATGGTATCAATATTTTCAAGAAAAAGGATTCTTTGTTGTATTATTGAATTCTAAAACGGGAGCAGGTATGAAAACCATTATCCCAGTTGTGCAAGAAGCATGTAGAGAAAAAATGGAACGGGATAAAAAAAGAGGGATTTTAAATCGACCAATCCGCGCTATGGTTGTTGGAATACCGAATGTAGGTAAATCTACATTTATCAACTCGTTTGCTGGAAAAGCTTGTACAAAAACCGGAAATAAACCTGGTGTAACCAAAGGGAAGCAGTGGATTAAACTCAATAAATCATTGGAATTATTAGATACGCCTGGAATTCTTTGGCCTAAGTTTGAGGATAAAGAAGTTGGCGTTAAATTGGCAATGATTGGATCCATGAATGACGAGATTCTAAATATTGAGGATTTAGCAATTCAATTGATTATTTATCTTTTGAAGAATTATAAGGGAATCCTAGAAAAAAAATATGGCGTTGATGAGACGCAGCCTTATGAAGTGCTTGAGCAAATTGCAAAAAACAGAAATTGTTGTATGAAGGGTGGAATCTATGACCTTCGAAAAAGTGCGCATATTGTGATGGATGATTTTCGAAATGCAAAAATCGGAAAAATTACTCTTGAATTTCCAGAGTAATTAAAATATTATAAGTGTATGTTTGCTTGAAAAGAGGAATCCTTGTGAAAAAAGTGTTAAAAGAAATTCTTGAAACCAGTATTTATATTGTTGTGGTATTAGTAATCACATTGTTAATTGTCACTTTTGTTGGGCAAAGAACCCATGTGAATGGGAGTTCAATGTGGCCAACTCTTGAGGATGGTGATAACTTAATCGTTGATAAAATATCCTATCGGTTTTCGAGTCCGAAAAGATTTGATATCATTGTTTTTCCATTTCAATATGCAAAGGATACTTACTATATTAAACGTATTATTGGACTTCCAGGAGAAGCAGTACAAATAGATGATAGTGGAATAATATATATTAATGACGAGCCACTTAGCGAAGAGTATGGGACCGAAATTATGATTGATCCAGGCGTAGCTAGTGAACGAAAAATTCTTAAGGATAATGAGTATTTTGTTCTAGGAGATAATCGAAATGAAAGTTCCGATAGTCGAGATCCAAGTGTTGGTTTGATTGAGCGAGAAATTATTATTGGTAAGGCTTGGATACGAATTTTCCCATTTGACAAATTTGGGTCTATCAAGCATCAATAATAGAAGGGGATAGAATGGAATCAATAAAAGAAATAGATGGTAAATTTCAGGCAGCAACCTTAGATATGCTGCCTGATTTTATAAATAAATATAGAGTTGATGAGCGAACAGGTGTCTTGAAATTGTGTGATAGGGCTCAAAAAAAACTGGATCAGTATGAGACAGAGATACATCGAATTGAGAAGATGCGATTGTTTGAGGACCAATACTGTCAGTGCTCTTATATCTGTGGAATTGATGAAGTGGGACGGGGACCACTGGCTGGGCCAGTAGTAGCTGGAGCAGTCATACTTCCAAAGGAGTGTAAAATACTCTACATCAATGATTCTAAAAAACTCTCGGCTAAAGTAAGAGAAGAGTTGTATTCTGAAATAGTAGAGCAGGCACTTGCTTATGGATTAGGTTATGCATCAAGCGAGCGTATCGATGAAATTAATATTTTACAGGCAACGTATGAAGCCATGCGTGAAGCTATTCAGCAATTAGGCCAAACACCCGATATATTATTAAATGATGCAGTTACAATTCCGCAAATCACCATTCCTCAAGTCCCAATTATTAAAGGTGATGAAAAGAGTATCTCTATTGCGGCGGCGAGTATTCTTGCTAAAGTAACAAGGGATCAATTAATGGCAGATTATGATCTTGTTTTTCCAGAATATGGATTTGCTTCCAATAAGGGATATGGGTCTAGTGAGCATATTAAAGCGATTCAAAAGTATGGTGCAACACCGATTCATAGGAAATCATTTATCAAAAATTTTATAGAATGAAAATAGGTGAATTCAATGAATATTTTCAATTCATCAATGGGTGAATCAAAGGTTTCACAAAGCCAGGGAAATTTAACAGTGCAGGTTGTTTCAACAAATGCAACGTCTGCATCTTATTTTCGTGGAATGGAAATGATGAAACAAATGTCCGTTGGATCAGTTATTACTGGTGAAATTGTTAAAATTGAAGGGAATGAAGTGAGTATTTCACTTGGAAATAATGCAATGTTGTCTGCTAAAATGAGTCAGGGAATGAACTTGATTTTGGGTCAGCTCCTGGCTTTTGAAGTGGGTAAAAATACTTCATCACAAATGGCATTACGCCCACTTTATATGAATATGGAACAAAATCCAACGATTGTTAAAGCACTGAATGCCGCAAATATGCAGATTACACAGGACACTATGCAGATGGTGGACCAACTGATGAAAAATGGTATGCAGATCAATAAAGAGTCTTTAAATCAGGTCTATCAGCTCATAAATGATCATGGGGATGTTAATCCAAATACATTGATGCAGATGAATCATTATCACATCCCAGTGACTCCGGAAAATATCCAACAATTTCAAGCTTATCAAAATTATACACATCAAATTACGAGTGCTGTGGAAACAAGTGTTGACCTATTACTAAATCAACTAAATTTTGTTGGAAACCAACGTGGATTGGATGCTTCTAATCTACTAGATGTATATGGTAAACTGACCGCGTTTATGACCAAAGATGGGGTTGTACAAAGTGACGCTAGTCAAACTAGTTTATACCAAGTAAGTGGAGATTCATTGGGTGGGGATTCAATCATTGGAAATCTGTTGGGTGATAATTTAAATAGTGTTTTGAAGGATGATTTGAATTCTATGAATTTAGTCAGTACAGAACAAGTACAGACAAAAGAGGTCGTGGATACGTTTATGCAGGTTCTGCAAAAGGGTGAGTTGAATCAAGAAATCTCTCCAAAACAACTTTTTCAAGATCTGAATGAATTCATTATGGGATTGAAGACATCGTCGATGGACGATAGCAGCAAGGCGATGATGTTGTCACAACTGAAGCAATTGTTTCAAAATGATGATGTAAAAATGCTAATCAGGAGAGAATTATTTGAACAACTTTTGATTAAGCCTCATGAAGTTGGTGAAGAAGGTAAAATAACTGAATTTTATAATAAAACATATGAAAACACTCAAAAATTATTAGAAGTGTTTAAGGATGCGAAAGTTGCTCCGGATTTTTCCAATGCAGTTACAAATCTTCGTTCCAATATAGAGTTTATGCATCACCTAAATCAAACGTTTAATTATGTGCAACTTCCTATCAATCGCGGGGAAGAATTTAGCAATGGAGAATTATACGTTTATACAAATAAGAAAAACATGTCTAATGCTGATGGATCAATACGAGCATTACTTCACTTTGATATGGATCATTTAGGGCCAGTAGATATTTATGTGGTAATGCAAAATGAGTCTGTGAGTACAAATTTCTATTTAAAAGATGATGAGACAATTGATTTTATTGGACAAAGAATTGAGCAATTAACCAGTCGTCTCAATGATAAGGGATTTACCGTTAAAACAGGGATTCACAAAAAAGAAGCGTTGACTGAAAGTAAGAACGGTGAAAATCAAATTCCAAAACATCCAATGATGCAAATGCTAGAAGAAGCAAATGTAGACACAAATCAACTGATTTATTCTCAATCATTTGACACAAGGGCATAGGTGTATGAATGGACGAACCAAGAAAAATACTAAAGCAAGCGATTGCACTTGAATATGATCCAAATGAGGACGCACCAAAAGTAATTGCGTCTGGAAAAGGACTTTTGGCAGAAAAGATTATTGATAAAGCAAAGGAAGCGAAGGTTCCTGTTCATAAGGATTCTAAGTTGGCAGATACCTTAAGCAAACTTGAAATCGGTGAAGCGATTCCTCAGGAGTTATATGAGGTGGTGGCTGAAATTCTGGTTTTTGTTGATCAAATGGATCGAATTAAAGAAAAGATTGACGCAAATAAAACGAAAAAGTAATTTGCTCAAGCATGGAATGGTGAGATGAATAAGCGAAGCGTTGGGACATTAAATGAAGATCGGGCAATTGAATATCTTCAAAAGAATGATTTTGTGACATTAGAACGAAATTTTAGAGTCAGACAGGGGGAAATTGATGTCGTGGGATTGCATCAAAATTGTCTGGTTTTTGTCGAGGTAAAGTTTCGGTCAGGAAATAAACATGGTGAGGCTGTTGAGGCAGTGGGAGTAACCAAGCAAAGACAAATTTGTAAGGTGTCCCAGTTTTATCTGGCATTTCATCCAGATATGGGGGCGAAGAATATTCGCTATGATGTAGTTACAGTAGTAAATGATCAGGTGGTTTGGTACCAAAATGCATTTGACTACCAGCATTAGGATAATATAATTGGAGGACGCTGTGATTTGGAATAAACAAAACGAGGTAGAATATCTGACATTTCATAATCTTTCAGATATAAATGGTGTAAAACATTTGTTTTCAACCAAACTTGGGGGAGTGAGTCAGAATGAATTTGCTTCCATGAATCTTAGTTACACAAGAGGAGATTGTAAAGAGCATGTCGATGAGAATTTTCGTCGAATTTCAAGGGTTTTACAGGTTGAAACAGAGGCTATAGTCTGTTCAGATCAAACGCATACCAGTCACATAAGGGTTGTTACACAGGAAGATGCTGGAAAGGGTGTTACAAGAAAACGTGATTATACAGATGTTGATGGACTCCTAACAAATGAAAAAAATTTGGTTTTAGCTACTTTTTATGCGGATTGTGTACCACTTTATTTTGTTGATCCAAAGAAACGAATTATTGGTTTAGCCCACTCAGGATGGCGGGGGAGCGTTCTAAAAATTGGAAAGTGCATGGTTCAAAAAATGCAGAATGAATTTGGATGTAGCGCAAAGGATATCATCGTTGGTATTGGACCTTCCATTTGTCAAAAATGCTATGAAGTAGATGATGTGGTGGTGGATGAAATAAAAGAACATTTCGAACATCCAGATATATTTTATAGAAAGAAAGAGAACCACAAGTATCAGCTAGATTTATGGAAGTTAAATAAGCACATCCTTCTTGATGCAGGAATATTGGAAGAACATATTGAACTACCTGATTTGTGTACCTGCTGTAATCACGATAAATTATTTTCGCATCGAGCAACAGGAGGAAAACGAGGAAATTTAGGTGCATTTTTGGTTCTTCTTTAAGATAAAGTGGGAATTGAACAGGAAGCTAGCAATTTAGGAGAGTTTTTAAGAAAATCTTAAAAATTCTCCTTTCTTTAATTTAAAAATATTATGGTTTAATAACTTTATTAAGTTATAAT
>CAZWNX010000093.1:3797-7054 GCA_964635395.1 uncultured Lachnospiraceae bacterium | reverse complement strand
TTCCATAATCTTTTGTTAACTGATTAGTTTCAATAATGTTCATCATATATCCTTCTCCTGTTCTTTCTCTTTTGCAATTACCTTCTCATTTATTCCTTTTTGATATCTTGATAACATATTATTAAGATCCAATGTCTCTTCTTTGTAGAAACATTTCAAAAACCACCAAAGTATTATAAAATAAACAAGCATCGTGAACCAAAATACTGGGCCCGTCCATTTCGGGTATCCATCAAACCATTTAAATAATGAAGCAAAACCGAGTATCCAAATTTGCGGTAGCAAAATCCATAATACAACATTCATTTTTTGCGTAAACTTGCGATTCACTTTTGTTCCCATATATATTATTCTCTGAGTCCAACCAATAAAATAGCCTAGAATCCATAGTTGAATGACCACCCAAAACGAAATACTTTTCACACCACAGATATAATACTCAAAACCTAGAATAAAAATCATTCCCATCGCATGTACTGTTGAAATTAATTCAACATCAAATTCATTCTTTAGAAGTCTCATTATTCTATTCATTCATTAACCCCTCCTGTAATAGATTCTTGAGTTTTTTTGCATAGTGTCTTGAAACCACAATACTTTCTTGGTTTGTCAAGTTTGCTAATATTCGATTCCCCAATATGCTTTGTAAAGACTGAATGCACCTAATATTAATAATTGTTGATTTAGAGCAACGAAAGAATACTTTGGGGTTTAAGATACTTTCTAGTTTTTCTAACGTATTTGATACCCTAATCACTTGCGAACTTGTATAAGCATAGACTTTATTATCAACACTCTCATAATAGAGTACATCCATTACCTGAAACAACTTTATTTCATCCTGAAAAGTTCCCTTCATTGTTAAATTCATGGATTCAACATAGTTGATAATCAGTTGGACTTTCTCATCTTTTTCCTTACAATATACTACCACGTGCTCCTCTTCATTATCGATATACTCTATCTCGACTCTCATAGCTTCATCCCTATCTCTTATTGATATTATGTTATTAACAGAATATATCATAAGTAAACTACAATCAATCCCCGCAAAGGTATCTTGCATATAAGTTTGGGCAAGTTGCACTAAAACACAAAAAAACCGCTGTACTCGAAAGTACAACGGTCGCATTTTTTGTATTACTTATTTGCTATTTCAGCTTTGATTTTTTGTGTCAATTGTGGAATGATTTTATTTAAGTCACCAACAATACCGAAATCAGCTACATCAAAAATTGGCGCTGTTTCATCTTTGTTAATTGCGATAATTAAATCCGATTCTTCCATACCAGCTAAATGCTGAATTGCTCCTGAAATACCAATTGCAAAATATAAGTTTGGACGTACAGTTTTTCCCGTTTGACCTACTTGTTGCTCTTTTTCAGTCCATTGACAATCTACACATGCACGTGAAGAAGCTACTTCTCCTCCGATTGCATCAGCCAAATCCTGTAATAATTTGAAGTTTTCTTTGCTTCCAACTCCACGACCACCTGCAACAAGAATCTTAGCATCCATAATATCCACTTTGTCAGTTACTTTCTTGATTACTTCAACAACTTCAACATAGTTGTTGTTTTTTGCAAATTCAAGATTTAACTCTTCAATTGCAGCAGTTCTTTTTGTATCCTTATTTGCTCTTTGCATAACTCCCGGTCTAACGGTCGCCATTTGTGGTCGATTATCAGGACAAACAATTGTTGCCATGATATTTCCACCAAATGCTGGACGAGTCATACGAAGGTTTTTTGTTTCAGCATCTACTTCAAGTTTTGTACAGTCTGCTGTTAATCCTGTTTTTACTCTTGCAGAAACACGTGGAGCTAAATCTCTTCCGATTGCTGTTGCTCCATATAATACGATCTCTGGTTTATACTTTTCAATTACTGAAACCATAGCGTGTGTGTATGGTTCTGTTGTATATTCTTTTAATTCTTTATCATCCACAACAATTACTCGATCAGCGCCATAAGCAACCAATGAATCTGCTAATGATTTTACTCCTTCACCAAGAACAACTGCCATAACTTCTGTATCTAAATCTGCAGCTAATTCTTTTGCTTTTCCGATTAATTCATAAGAAACACCGGAGATCTGACAATCAAATTGTTGGGCAAAGACTAAAATGCCTTTATAATCCTGTAAACTCATTATTTTCTACCTCTTTCTTATAATCTCAGACTACTAGAATACAAATTTTTCTTTTAATTTTTCAACAATGTAATCAGCTGCATCTTCTGAATCCATAGTCACTTTTAAGCCAGCTGCTTTTACACTCTTAGGGAATGATTGAGCAACTTTTGTTGGTGAACCTTTTAATCCAATTGTAGAATCTTCAACATCAAGATCTGCACGTGTGAAAATAGTAACTTCTTTGCTTCTGTAAGCATCAAAGATTCCACCTGGAGTCATGTATCTTGGTGTATTCATTTCGCCTAGCGCTGTTACTAAACATGGCATTTGAACTTTTACTGTATGATATCTGTCTTCATATTGACGTTTTACGATTACTGTATTGCCTTCCACTTTAATGTCTTCTGCATAAGATACATTTGGAATATTTAAATGTTCTGCAATTTGAGGTCCAACTTGTGCTGTATCTCCATCAATTGCCTGACGTCCAGCAATAATTAAATCATAATTGATTTTCTTAAGTGCTGCTGCCAAAGTTGTTGAAGTTGCTAATGTATCAGCTCCTCCAAAGGCTCTATCTGTTACCAAATAAGCATCATCTGCTCCCATTGCCATAGCTTCTCTTAAAACTGCATCTGCCTGCATAGGACCCATTGTAATAACACTAACAGTAGCACCTAACTGATCTTTTAATGCAAGTGCTGCTTCTAATCCTGCTTTATCATCTGGATTAATAATACTAGGTACACCATCACGGATCAAAGTACCTGTAACAGGATCCAATTTAACTTCATTTGTATCTGGAACTTGTTTAATACATACTACGATTTTCACTGTATTGTCACTCCTTATTTTATCTTATTTGAAAAGTATTATAAAATTGAACCTGCGATTACCATTTTTTGAACCTCGCTTGTTCCTTCATAAATTTCGGTGATTTTAGCATCTCTCATCATACGTTCAACATCGTATTCTCTAGTATAACCATATCCACCATGAAGTTGAACTGCTTTTGTAGTAACTTCCATAGCAACTTCTGCTGCATATAATTTTGCCATAGCTGCTTCCAAAGAGAATTTCTTCTGAGTATCTTTTGCCATAGCTGCTTTATAAACCAATAATCT
>CAZWNX010000093.1:0-3697 GCA_964635395.1 uncultured Lachnospiraceae bacterium | reverse complement strand
ACGATAAATGCCGAAATACCTTTAGTACCTTTTGATTTATCTGTCATTGCAAAGATGATATAAATATCTGCTTCTTTACCATTTGTGATAAAGATTTTACTTCCATTGAGTACGTATTCATCACCTTCTAAAACAGCTTTTGTCTGTTGTCCAGCTGCATCTGTACCTGCTCCTGGCTCAGTTAAACCAAATGCTCCAAGTTTCTCGCCCTTTGCAAGTGGAACTAAATATTTTTGTTTTTGTTCTTCAGTACCAAATTTCTTGATTGGTTCAGCACAAAGAGAAGTATGTGCCGAAACAATAACTCCAGTTGTTCCACACACGCGTGATAATTCTTCAACACACATAGCATATGTCAAAGTATCACAACCTTGTCCACCGTACTCTTTACCAACTGGAATACCCATAAATCCCAATTTGTTCATTTTAGCTACTGTTCCTCTAGGAAATTCTTCTGTCTCATCAACTTCCTGTGCAAGAGGCTTTACTTCTGTTTCGGCAAAATCTCTAAATAGAGTTCTGGCCATTTCATGTTCTTTGCTTAAAGAAAAATCCATGCTTTTAATTCCTCCGATTCTACTATTTCGTCATTTTTATTATTTATTTTGAATAATCATAAAAACCTTTTCCAGTTTTCATACCTAGTTGTTTTCCACGAACCATTTTCTTAAGAAGTGGGTGTGGACGATATTTTGAATCACCAGTTTCACTTTGAAGTACTTCCATAATTGCAAGTACGATATCAAGTCCTACTAAATCTCCTAACGCAAGTGGTCCCATTGGATGATTTGCTCCAAGCTTCATTGCATTGTCAATTCCTTCAACAGAAGCAACACCTTCTGCATAAATTCCAATTGCTTCGTTAATCATAGGAATCAAGATTCTATTTACAACAAATCCAGCCGCTTCATTAACTTGTACTGGTGTTTTTCCAATTTCTTCTGAGATTGTTTTAATTTTTTCTACAACTTCGTCAGGAGTGTTTAGTCCAGCAATTACTTCAACCAATTTCATAACTGGTGCTGGATTAAAGAAATGCATACCAATTACTGGGCGATCAAGTCCAGCGCCAATTTCTGTGATTGACAATGAAGATGTATTTGTAGCAAAAATACAATCTGCTTTACAAATTTCTGATAACTCTTTAAATGTTTTTTGTTTGATTTCCATTACTTCAAGTGCTGCCTCAACAACTAAATCACAATCCGTACAAATTGTTTTAACACCTGTTGTAATTTTAGAAAGAATTGCATCTGCATCTGCTTGTTCCATTTTCCCTTTAGCAACTCTTTTTTCGAACCCTTTTGCGATTCTATTTTTTCCATTTGCTGCAAATTCTTCATTAATGTCACATAAAAATACTTCGTAGCCCTGTGTTTGTGCAAATGCCTGAGCAATACCTGCGCCCATTGTACCAGCACCAATAATACCTACTTTCATTTCGTTTCCTCCTACTTGATATGAAATAATTAATGATTATTTATTTAAGAAAGCTTCCACTTTTCTCTTTTCGAGAAATGCTGCCATTCCTTCTTTTTGATCATATGATTCAAAGCAATCCCCAAATAATTTTTCTTCCAAAACAATTGCTTGATCCATATCTAAATCCAATCCATCATTGATTGCTTTCTTACAATTACGAACTGCAATTGGTGCATTTTTTGCGATTGTAGCTGCAAGTTTTTCGGCAGCTGATACTAATTCTTCTTGTGTATAAACTGCATTCACAAGTCCTATGCGAAGAGCTTCGTCTGCTTTAATATTTTTTCCTGCGTATATCATCTGCTTAGCCATTCCAACACCAACGATTCTTGCAAGTCTTTGGGTTCCTCCAAAGCCAGGTGTGATTCCAAGTCCTACTTCTGGTTGACCAAATAATGCATTGTCAGAACAAATACGAATATCACAACTCATAGCAATCTCACATCCACCGCCAAGTGCAAATCCATTAATAGCAGCAATAACAGGAATTGGGAACGTTTCAAGTTTTCTAAATACATCGTTTCCTTTTTTACCAAATGCTTCTCCTTGTTCCTTTGTAAGTGAACTCATCTCACCAATATCAGCTCCAGCTACAAAAGACTTCTCACCTGCTCCTGTCAAAACCAAACAACGTACTTGATCAAGATCCACTTGATCTAACATTTGATCTAGTTCTTGTAAAACAACTGAATTCAATGCATTTAGTGCCTTTTCACGTGAAATTGTTGCAAATGCAATACTTCCTTTTTGTTCGTACTTTACAAATTCCATTTTTATCCTCCATAGAATGTTAATAATCAAAACATCAAATTAATTGTGGTATAAGCAACAATGGCTGCCAAACATTTCTGTCTGACAGTCTTTGTCATAAGAAGCTCTTTTTGTTATTCTTTTTCAACAATTGTAGTACATCCCATTCCACCACCAATACAAAGGGTTGCTAATCCACGCTTAGCGTCTCTTCTTTGCATTTCATGTAAGAGTGTAACTAGAATTCTACATCCTGATGCACCAACTGGATGTCCTAATGCAATAGCTCCGCCGTTTACATTCAATTTTGATAAATCAAAATTCAAATCACGACCTACTGCAATTGATTGAGCCGCAAATGCTTCATTTGCTTCGATCAAATCAATATCATCTATTGTAAGTCCAGTTTTTTCAAACACTTTCTTCGTTGAAGCTACTGGTCCTATACCCATAATCGTTGGATCAACTCCGCCAAGTGCCCCAGCCACAAACGTAGCCATTGGTTTTACACCTAGTTCTTTTGCTTTTTCTTCACTCATAACAACCATTGCTGCTGCTCCATCATTAATACCGGATGCATTTCCAGCCGTTACTTTTCCACCTGGATTAATAGCGCGTAATTTTGCTAACGCTTCAATAGTCGTTCCAGCTCTTGGTCCTTCATCTACTTTAAACTCAACCATTTCTTTCTTAACTTTCACTGGTACTGGTACAATTTCAGCTTCAAACACGCCATTTTTCATTGCTACTTCTGCTTTTTGCTGTGATGCGAGCGCAAATTCATCTAATTCTTCTCTTGTCAATTTCCATCTATCATCTTCGCAAATATTATCTGCTGTTTGAATCATATGGTAATTATTAAACGCATCCCAAAGAGCATCATTTACCATCGTATCAATCATCTTTGCATGACCCATTCTATAACCATAGCGAGCTTGTGGTACCGTATAAGGTGCCATTGACATGTTTTCCATACCACCAGCTACAACAATGTCTGCATCTCCAGCCATAATCATCTGTGCAGCCATGTTTACCGCATTCAATCCTGACGCACATACAACATTCACCGTTACTGCTGGAACTTCAATTGGAAGTCCTGCTTTAATAGATGCTTGACGGGCTACATTTTGTCCTAATCCTGCCTGAATTACACATCCCATATAAACATGATCCACTGCATCAGCAGAAACTCCTGCTCTATTTAAGGCTTCTTTAATTACAATTGCACCAAGGTCTGCTGCTGGTACAGTACTTAAAGCTCCACCCATTGTACCAATCGCCGTACGACAAGCGCCTGCTAAAACCACTTTTTTCGCCATTTTTCTTTCCTCCATTTGTTTGTTCAAATTTCTTTGAAATCACTCAAAATTAAGCTTTTCAATGATTGTTATTTTTTTATCATTGCCAGCTTTTTTTATTGTATCACAGGAATTTTAGTTTTGCAATGAAAATATCACCCTTCTCT
>CAZWNX010000092.1:0-7134 GCA_964635395.1 uncultured Lachnospiraceae bacterium | reverse complement strand
TAGGAACTATGGTCTTTTTGACTTTCGCTAATTTTATAAATAAACTTGGGTAACTGAACATTTCTCTAAGATAATCGTACATATTCACGTTTCTCCTTGTCAGATTTCTATTTTTTACCGGTTAAATAGTAGATAGCAACTTGTGTTCTATGAGACAGATTTGATTTTTCCAGCACTGTACTTATGTGATTTTTCACTGTTCCTTCTGTTATAAAGAGTGCGTCTGCTATCTCTTTGTTTGATAGGCCTTGCGCAATCGCTGTAATAATGTCTAGCTCCCTGCTCGTGAACATATCGCTATTAAAATCAGCATTTGAATTAATTCCCATCTCTGCAAATTTTGAAAACACTTGCTTATCTATAACATTAACTCCATAATGAATGGATTTAATCATCTGCTTTAGTTGATCTGGGGCATGATTCTTAATGAGATACCCATCCGCCCCATTTCGAATGGCTTGTTCCACTAACTCATCATCATCAAAGGTCGTTAGAACCAAAACTTTTCCCAACTTTTTCTTTGCAATTTCTTTGGTTGCCTCAATGCCATCCATTTCGGGCATTTGAATATCCATTAAAATAACATCTGCTTGTTCTCTCTGCGCCAATTCTAGAGCTTCTTTCCCATTTTTCCCAGTTCCTACCACATAAAAATCCTCGTCCGCACCTAAAATAATTGCTATACCATCTCTTACAAAATCACTATCATCAACGATAATTACTTTAATCTTATCCATCTACTACTCCTCACTTTTGGTTCACTGATACCAAATGAATAATCATATTAATCCGGAACCCATTGTCGCCATTAAAATCTATATAACCATTGACCTTTCGAATTCTTTCTCGCATTCCCTGCATTCCCATTCCTTCTCGAATAATATTACAACCAATTCCATTATCCTCTATACTACAGCGCACAGCCTTATGCATAAGAATAATCTCGATTGCAATCTTACTACACTTGGAATATTTCAAGGCATTTGTTACAGCTTCAATTGTATTGTCAAGAATGCTATCCCAAACCAATTCTGGAATATCTTTGTTTTCCCCTTCTATTGTAACATCAACCAAGATATTATACTTGTCCTTACACTCTTCACACAATTGAAGTAATTGTAAGTACGCCATCCGCTTTTTGTCCGGCTTTTCTCTTTGAAGAATTGTCCTAATCTCATCCATACTAGTTCTCAAATTATCAATCACCTTTTGTATGATTTGTTGACTTTCATCACGATTCTTAGTCATAAGAACCTTTCCTGCTTCTAATTGATAAATTGAACCATTAATACTATGTCCTAATTTGTCATGCAGAGCTTGTGATAATTGGGCTCTTTCTTCTAATACTGTATTTTCAAAGGCTAGGCGACTTTTTTCAAGTTGCTCTCTATAAATTACATCTTTTGAATGGATCGAGTTTTTTAATAAATACTCTTTTTTTTCATACGCATTCAATGTCTGTCTGTATTGTTCTATAATTACATAATTTTGATAATACAACATAAGAACAAACAGTGTATAGCAACAGTATATGTAAAAATATTCTCTCTGTATCAAAACACCCAAAAATGCCAAAATTCCAATCCCAATAGGCACTTGGATAAAGACAATCAAATCTAGCAGGAGGATGGGCAATAAGTAGACTCCAATAACATTGTCTGGACATAAGATAAAAAGCAGGCAAATCGTCAGAACTTCAAACAATAGACACGAAAACTTTAATCGGTCTTTCTTATTCTTCAATAAATTGAAATAGTACTCCTTTGTTTTAGGTCTCTCAGGACTATATTCAAACTCTGGATGAATCAACTCGCAAACCACAATGGTTAACAATGAAGTCGCAAGAAGAAACCACTCCACACTAATTTGGTGAAGTGATTTCTCACTGCTACACACATAATAAATTGGCAATGCCAATACACAACAAGATTTTACTAGTAAAAAATAATACTTATGCTTATTTTTCATGGGTTCCTCTACTTCAATATCCTAATGTGAATATGTCTTCATTATTTTAACATATCCGCTTGCAACTGAACATATTCACCGATTATTCTTCTTTTCGAATCCACTGTATACCCAAAAGCCCCACACTTGATATCACAATAACGAAACCAAACATTACCATTAAAAACGTCCCATATGCCTGGGTATTCCCAACCATAAGCATTTCTGCAGTTTTAACCCCCCACCTTTGTGGCATTAGCAATGATGCTCTCTTCCACCACGTTGATGCTCCCTCCAGAGAGAAAAACAACCCCGCCAAAAGACAGGAAATGGTCCACACTAAATAAACTATATAATTAGATGTCAATACATTGTTTGTTAATACACCAATTACAACACTCAACAAATTAAAAACTATCCCTAGGCAAAACACGAGTAGCAAATACCCTCCAAATGGTATTCCAAAATCACTCTTCACGAATAATTTTGTGCAAATTGCTATAATTCCTGTTTGCATGAATACATTTACAAAAATCATAAACATTTTAGCCAAGCCATAGTTTGCCAAAGAATCCTTTGCAAGCACAAACCTCATGTAAACATTATTTTTTCGTTCTTCAATAATTGTGGCCGCAATAAAGACTCCACTAAACAAAAAGCCAACTGTTAAAAATGTAATTGAAACGCTAATATTTACACTCTGGCCTTTTTGTTTTGCCGTCAATGGTGTTGAATTACTACCACTCACCTCCTGAACTTCACCTATGATTTCTCCAGCAACTGATTTTTCTAATAAGCCCTTGGTTTCGTTTTTATCTCCACCCGTTAAATTTGAATACCGATAAAGACTTTTCAAAAATGTATTGATATTGTTCTTTAACAACGGTATCCTTCCATCTTTATTTCCTTCGAAGACAAGCATCTTACTTTCGCTTCCAGATAGAATACTTTGATTAAATTCCTTTGGAATATACAGTATCGCACCTAATGTATTATGATTCGCAGAATATAGAGCTTTTACCTGTGCTTCTTCAACCGTGATTACATCAGACTTATACCGAAACACCTCATACGCTCCCGTCTTTGTTAATTCCTTCAAAATATAATCTGAAAAATCAGAATTGCTGCAATCATAGACCTTAATACACATTTTCACATTTGAAACACTAGTGATTTGTTGATTTTCATGCTTTAGTTCTTGAATTGCATTCCCATCGTATTCTTGAGAAGCTTCATCGGATTGTCGCAAATTCAACATAACAACAGCAAGTATAGGAATAATAATCAAGAAGAAAAGAAAACCTTTGTTTCTCATTAGTAGCTTGAAATTCATTTTGATAATGGTTAAAATTCCGTTCATCCTATGCCTCCATCTTCCTGTCGATTAGAAGTGTCCCAACGATTCCACATACTATAATCATTGCTGTTAATATCGTAAAACATACTCCTGTATAATCGCTACTTCCCTTTATGCTGTAGTCAATTAACGCATGATTAATATAATAAATCGGCGATGCCTTCATTAGATAATCCGGTATTGTTAAATACATATATGCTTCAAAACTTCCACCAAAATATCCAAAAATCCATATAATAATAAATCCAAAGACAATACTGATGGCAACATTACGAAATAGCTGAAACAAAACCAACCCAAATGCACTTGCCGCCATAGATACTAATATAATAATGCCGAAAGAAAGTCCTATATTTCCCCAATGGATCGAGTAGATTGCTACTGACAAACCCCATGTAATACAAACATTGATTATTGTTGCCAAAGTACAAGGAACCCATTTCGCCATATAGCTCTCAACTTTTGAAATCTGAGCGACCTTAATTCTTTGCAAAACAGCACTTTTTCGTTCACTCGAAATGACAGCCATCAAAGACACCATTCCACACCAAGCAAAATACACCAAATAGATAATTCCATAGTAATCTAGTGCGGACGGCACTGGGTCTACCGCTAGTTGAATACTCTTCACACCATAACTTACCAACGCTTCTTTTGTTTGCACTTTTCTAACATATGTCTGAGCAGTTAATTCTTCGTTCACCTGGTAAAAGATTGCCGAAAATATGCTTTGAGCAATCATGGCTTGTGGTTTTTTGTTGTCAACCTGATACATTCGATAAGTGCCATTTTCAAAAACCTCTACAAATGTTGCTACTTTCTCGTTTTTTAGAATCTCATCAATATCACCCTGTGGATAACTATGTAAGAGAATCTTTTTTTCCTTGCATGATTCTTGCAAAGAGCGAATCATCCCTTCGTACTTGCTCCCATTTTCGAGTCTATATCCAATTGTAAATGCTTCCATTTTATACGCTGCGTTCATTTTTTGAGAAAATGCGTTAGATAGCAAACCCATCGTTAACAATGGAAGAAGAATCATCAATACAAATATCCATTTACTACGCAACATTAACTTTAAATTGTTTTTAATAAATATGAGTGGCATATTATCGATCCCCCTCTGCATAATCTCTCAGCTTCTTGCCTGTAAGCGTAAGAAACACTTCTTCCAAGGATAGGTCATCCTCTTTATCTTTCGTAACCAACTCCACTAATTCCGCTTTCGTTCCTACCGCAATAATCTTTCCATTGTCCATAATTGCAATTCGTGAGCAAATTGCTTCAATTTCCTCCATATAATGACTTGAATAGATAATTGTAGCACCTTGACAATTGGCATGCTTAATTTTCTCCAAAATGAAATTCCTTGATTGTGGATCAATCCCCACTGTTGGCTCATCAAAAATCAAGAGCTCAGGTTTATGCCCAATGGCACATGCGATATTCAGACGCCTTTTCATTCCACCCGAAAATGTTTTTGCCAAGCCATTTCTCTTGTCTTCTAGACCAACAAATTCTAAAGATTCATTAACCGCTTTTTTTAACTGTTCTCCCTTAAATCCATATAACGAAGTGAACAATTCAACGTTTTCCCACGCTTTCAAATTGCCGTGTATTGCCAACTCCTGTGGGATGTAGCCAAGTTTTGATTTAATCTTCTTTATTTCGTTTTTGCTATCCATTCCAAATAGTTCCACTTTACCAGATGTAGGCTTGACCAAGGAACAAATCATATTCATTGTTGTGCTTTTTCCCGCTCCATTTGGGCCAAGCAATCCAAATATTTCTCCCTGAACAATTTCTAAATTAATATAATCAACAACCGTCTTGCCACTATATTTCTTTGTAAGTCCTTCTAACTTTAATATTACCTTCTTCATTGCTTTCTCCATTAACTTCTCCTCAACATCCTCTTTTGGTGTTCTACTGTTCCAAATCATAAATCAATTATATCAATAGAAGTTTGCTTTCTTAAGTGCCTAAAGATAGAAATAACCATGACAAAAGTCATGGTTATTTCTATCTTTAATGATTGTAAGCATTTATCACCAACGTTATCTCAGGCATTTCTCTTATACCCTTATCCCATATCAAACAACGACGTGACTTTCAGATCCTTCGCCCACTCCTCAAGTGTAATCCCTTGATTCAGATTACATTTTAAACACTCCACTTTATAAGGTCTAAAGGCCGTTAAATCAAAATAGTTGTCTGAAAATATTCCTTCTACATTTTCCAAATCCATCTTTACATATTTTGCAAAAGAATGGCTGCACAGTGTTACACCGTAGGCTCCTGGAGTTTCAAAGAAGGACGTTTTAATTTTTGGATCTTCAAAGTCAAACTGCTTTGGCTTAACAAACAGATTGGTTCCTCTAGCAATTACCCCTTCTTCTGTTTCCAACCAATAGTCTAAGTAAATCTCACGAATATCAGCCATTACCTTTTGATCTTTTGAAAAATCTAGCTCACGTAATTGACATACCGATAGCGCGTCTACTTGTATTTTGCAAGAATCTGAATATAAAAGTGTGGCATCTTTTCTTTTTAATTCTATAGCTACAGTTGCTACTATATTTTCTAATGTATCATTCGTTATGTATATCTGCGCCGCCGGGTAAATCGATGTGGGATGCGATCTTTCTCTAGGCATATCATCTTTCTCATAACTCCCACCCATCATCTTGGCAGAGATTAACACTGGGCTAAAAAAGCGTTTGGCGAAGTAGTGCAACGCTTTCCATCTTCCAAAGTAATCAATACTCGACCACGAAGCTACTGGATTACAGTCGTTTAATTGCCAGTAGAGTGCTCCCATGCAGCGTCCACGATTACGTCTTAGGTGTTCGACCGCGAACTTCATACCCTCTCTCTGAAGCACTTGCAAAGCATATAGTATACTCTCAAAATCTTTTGGAAATCGGAAGGACTCACTGATATAATGAAATATTTTGGAATTTCCCGATTCGTTTTTTTGATGATACTCCATGACTGGCGAAAATATATTGCGGTCTCTTTCCTCTGTAAAAGATTGAATTGTCTTAAGCTCCGGATAGGATTGTAACCCAAACTCAGAAAGAAATCGATAGTAATGATCTTCATAGTATGAAAACGGTTCTAGACCATGCCAAACTGCCCATTCATGAGTATCACCTCGATTTTCATCATTGGGTAACTCAAAAACAGTCCCCGATGTAGGCGAGGATTTCCAATAAAATAGTTGTGGCGCAAGTTGCTGTACTAAGCCCGGTATTGTTCTTTCAAATAATTGTACATAATCCTCCCTCAAACTAGGATCACAATCCTTCATCCCCTCCCAATATAGGGACCCCATCTCAATTTCGTTATTGCCGCATATCAACCCAATACAAGCATGATGACGAATACGTCTGATTTGCTGTGTGATTTCCACGCTTATGGAATCCATAAATTCTTGATTCGCTCTATATAGCGAACAGGCAAACATCAGATCCTGCCAGACAATCAAACCCATCTCATCACACAAGTCATAAAAATAATCTTCCAGGTAATACCCTCCACCCCAAACTCTCACACAGTTCATATTGGCAACTAGCATATCGCTAAGCAGTTTTCTTGTATTGTCTTCACCAACGCGGCCAATTATATTATCTTGAGGAATGTAATTGGCACCCATAGCAAATAGGGTCTTTCCATTGATGATCAATTCAAAACTCTCTCCCCACTGATCCTTTTCTTGTTGTATCGAAAGTGTTCTGAGTCCAATTTTTTTGGACATGGTTTGAAGAACTCGCTTATCTTGCATAAGTTCTATTGTAATCTCGTAAAGCGATTGCTCCCCATAGCAT
>CAZWNX010000091.1:0-7377 GCA_964635395.1 uncultured Lachnospiraceae bacterium | reverse complement strand
AGTGCAGACTTTGAATCAAAAGCTAAGAAGTTGAAAGTTTTGCTTGACAGTGGTATTTTAAGTCCTGAAGAATATGAGGCTGAAAAGAAAAAGTTAATGGCTTAATAAATACATCCATTGAAGAGACAAGTTCTTTAACTTGTCTTTTTCTTTTGTAAAACAATGATTGTAGAATGTGAATAAAGTTATAATTGGGGGCATTTAATGAGAAAAAAGTTTCGATTAATTATTTATATCGTATTTTTAATCTATTTGGCTATTTCAATGTCAATGCTAATTTTCAATCAACAAGAAAATAGTGATAAATTGCATAGTATTCGTTATAGCTCAGAAACAATTAATTCAAAGGATGATTTTGAATTAACGATGAATTCGAGTGATTATTGGAGCGACAATGAAAAGAGGGTGGGGGCGCAATACGACTTTGTTTTTTATAATTATACAGATAAAGAAATTATGGATTGGGAAATTAGGATCAAAGTTCCAGAAGATGCAGTGATTGATAGTTCATGGAATGGAGATTATCTTATTCGGGATGGCTACCTATTTGTTAATGCGGTTGACTACAATCAGATCATAAAAAGTGCGAAAATGATTCCATTTGGTTTTGTTATGTATACAAATCAGCCATATGAGTTGGGGGAATACGTAATTCAATATCGACAAAAAGTAAATTTAGAAGAAATGCCCCTTTTTTGGATAAATCTTTTCTTGGGTATGTTTATTCTATTGAATTATGCAGTGCATTTGTTTATTACACTAAAAATCAAAAATTTGGAAAAAAAGCAGGATGAGAATTATAAAATTATTGATCAGGCCCTAAAAACATTTGCAAATATTATAGATTTAAAAGATGAGTATACAAAGGGGCATTCGGAGCGGGTAGCAAATTATTCAAAACTGATTGGATCAAAACTAGGGTTTTCTAAAGACGAACAAGAAAATCTATATCGGATAGCACTATTACATGATATTGGAAAAATTGGAGTTTCGGATGCAATACTAAATAAACCATGTAAATTATCAGAAGATGAAATAGAAGTTATCAAAATGCATACAAATTTTGGAGTAGAGATATTGCGAGATTTTACAACTATTAAGAACATTGTGGCAGGAGCTAAATTTCATCATGAGTGGTATGATGGAAGCGGATATCCAGATGGAATAAGTGGCAGTGATATACCCTTAGTTGCAAGGATTATTGCAATCGTAGATGCTTATGACGCGATGGCATCATCTAGGTGTTATTGTGAGGAGATGGATGATGAGTTTATTATTAGCGAGTTGAAAAAAGGAAGTGGCAAGCAATTTGACCCGAATCTTGTTAAACTAGTAATTGAGTGCATTTATAGACAAGAGTTTTTAGCAAGCAATTTTGATTAGAAAATAGAACTACGTAATATGAGTTCGAGGGAAGGGGAAACCTGTATGGGAAGTGTGGGTGAGCGAAAGTTAAATTTGATCCCTATTGATAAAATAGGTGAATTTGATGTCAGACCGGGTTTTTACGAAATATACGGTGCAACTGCAATTCCAGGAGGAGTGAATTTTACAGTACACTCTAATCAAGCAACATCCTGCGAATTACTCTTGTTTCGAAGGGAACAAACAAAACCATATGCAATTATAAAGTTTCCAAAGCATTATAGAATTGGAAATTTGTATTCGATGATTGTTTTTCAAATTGACATTGAGGAATTTGAATATGTATATCGATTTGATGGTCCTTATGATGAGAAAAAAGGGCTTATATTTAATAAAAAGAGAAATGTGTTAGATCCATATGCTAAGGCAGTAACAGGGCAAAGTGTTTGGGGTCATGCTCTTGATGACCACAGTTTTTATAAGGCAAGGGTTGTTAGAGATGATTTTGATTGGGGAATCACAATTAATCCAAATATTCCAATGAACGAATTGATTATTTATGAATTACATGTCAGAGGATTTACTTATCATGAATCTTCAGGGGTGAATTATCCAGGAACCTATAGAGCATTAATGAAGAAAATCCCTTATCTTAAGGAACTTGGTATTAATGCAGTTGAGTTAATGCCGATTTTTGAGTTTGATGAGCTTCTCAATTCAAGAGAATATGAGGGTGAGAAATTATTGGATTATTGGGGATATAATACAGTTGCATTTTTTGCTCCAAATACAGGATATTCTGCAAACAGAGAGTACAATAGAGAGGGAAATGAATTAAAAAGTCTAATTAAGGCTTTTAAAGAAAATGGAATTGAAGTAATCTTGGATGTGGTTTTTAATCATACGGCAGAAGGGAATGAAGATGGACCTGCTTTTTCGTTTAAGGGACTCGATAATAACATCTACTATATGCTAACTCCGGAAGGATACTACTATAATTTCAGTGGATGTGGAAATACACTCAACTGCAATCATCCAATTGTTCAACAGATGATTTTGGATTGCTTAAGATATTGGGTGACGTCTTACAGAGTGGATGGGTTTCGGTTTGACTTGGCATCCATCCTTGGGAGGAATGAAGACGGCAGTCCAATGAGCAAGCCACCACTTCTTCAAAGCCTTGCGTTTGACCCGATTTTAGGCAAGGTAAAATTAATAGCCGAGGCGTGGGATGCAGGAGGGCTTTATCAAGTGGGGACATTTCCATCTTGGAATCGTTGGGCGGAATGGAATGGAAGATACCGGGATGATTTGAGAGGGTTTTTAAAAGGTGATAATGGATATATTGAGATGGCAGCGAATCGAATTGCTGGATCGAGAGATATTTATAAACCAGATCGTACAGAAAAAAATGTTCCGGTTAATTTTTTGACTTGTCATGATGGATTTACACTCTATGATTTGTATTCTTATAATGAAAAACATAATGAAAAGAATGGCTGGAACAATACAGATGGAAGCAATAATAACTTGAGCTGGAATTGTGGGGTGGAGGGTGAAACGGACAAGGAAGATGTAGTATGTTTACGCAAGAAAATGATTAAGAATGCAATAACAGTATTGATGTGCAGTCGGGGAACACCAATGTTTTTGGCGGGCGACGAGTTTTGTAATACACAATTTGGTAATAATAATGCCTATTGTCAAGACAATATAGTTTCGTGGCTTGATTGGAACTATTTGGAGAAAAACAAAGATACTTTTGAGTTCTTTAAGAAAATCATTCGCTTTCGTAAAAATCATAAAATAATTGTGCGAGATGGAAAATTATCAAACATTGGTTTTCCAAGTATTAGTTTTCATGGGGTTAAGCCTTTTGAACATCACTTTTCTTATGATAGTCATTATCTTGGAGTGATGTATGCAGGATTTCGAGAAAAACTGAAAAAAGATGAGATCATTTATATTGCTATTAATACTTATTGGGAGCCACTAGAGATTGAACTTCCTGAATTGATGGGGGAGTTACATTGGAAGATCGTTGTGGATACCTCATTAGACAAAAGTTTTTACAAAATTGGAGTTTCAGTAAAGAGAAATTGCAAAATTAATGCTCGAACGGTAATGATATTTATGGATTCAAAAAGTTCGATTTAAGAATTCTTAAGAAGTATATTTACTCTTTTTCATGTATGATAGAAGTGTTAATGAGGAGTACCATATGGATAAAAAGAGAGTACTAATAGTAGATGATGATTCTGAGATCAGACAAATTGTAAAAGTCCTACTTGAGGGAGAAGGATTTCAGATAGAAGAAGCCTCTTGTGGAAACGAGGCCTTTGATAAAATGGCAGAAGAAATTGATTTAATTATTCTAGATGTAATGATGCCTGGAATGAATGGGTATCAAGTCTGTCAGAATATTCGAAAGAAGTCAACGGTGCCTATTTTGTTTTTAACGGCTAAGACCAAGGAGCAAGATTTGGTGGAGGGATTTCAGTCTGGTGGGGATGATTATTTAGAAAAGCCATTTTCATTTCTAGAACTAGTTGCTAGGGTTAAAGCTCTATTAAGAAGAAACGAGATGATACTAAAAAGTACTGGCAATGGGAAAGTCGATTTTATTTGTATTAAAGACTTGATTGTAGATAAAGAATTTGGAACAGTGACGAAAAACGAAGCCCCCATTTTTTTGACGAATACGGAGTACCAGATATTGATTTTACTTGCAGAAACGCGTGGCAAAATCTTTTCTCTTAAAGAAATCTATGAAAATGTTTGGGGAGAGGCATTTTTTTCATTCTCAAGCAATACAGTGATGGTGCATATTAGAAATTTGCGAGAAAAAATAGAGGATAATGCAAATGAACCCGTCTATATCAAGAACGCGTGGGGGAAGGGCTACTACATTGAGTAATAAAATTCACAATCAGCATATTAAGATAGGTACTACTAAAATTTGGCGAAAACTACTATTTAGTTGTGGATTAGCCCTGCTTCTAGCATGTGGAATTGGTTATTCGATGAAGGCTGGACTAGATTTTTTAATTGTCAAGTATATTGATAATGCTGAAAGTGAAAAAAATCAGACAGACAAGGTTATGGAACAGTTTCAAAAGTATGTTAAGTCGGAAAAAATTTCAATTAAAGATCAGGAAAAAGTGTTTAGTTGGATCGATGAATACAGAACTCTGGATATCTATTTCTCGGGAAAATCAGAAATTGTCGATATGGTTGAAGAAGTGGAACAACAATATGAGGATACCATTGTTGATGTAGGCCTTTTTGATTTTGGTTTAAATGCTTATGATATAGAATTTTCGGATGAAACAATTAAATGTTATCCCATTTTATTTAGGGCTGAAAAGTATTATGATATATCCTTTGTGTTTTCAGTGTTTATAGGAGTTTGTATTTTTGTAAGTGTTTTGTTGAAAATGGTAAGCAAGCGGTTTGGATATATTGTAAGGTTGTCAGAAGAAATGAAACTAGTCGAAGCAGGCAATCTAGAATGCGAAATAACGGTTGAGGGAAATGATGAAATTGCATTTTTAGGAAAGTGCATGAATGAAATGCGAAAATCAGTAATTGAAAAAATGCATAAAGAGAATGTGGCAATTCTAGCAAATGAGGAACTGATTACAGCAATATCCCATGACATTAGGACACCACTTACAAAACAGATTGGATATTTGGAAATTCTTGAACTAAATAAGTTTTCGGGAGAGAAGGAACGAACTGAATATTTGACAAAAGCCAAAAATAATGCATATATTATGAAGGATATTACCGACCAGCTATTTCGCTATTTTCTTGCGTTTTCAAAAAGAAGAGAGCAATCAGAGTGGATTATTATAGAAGCGAGTGATGTTCTTAACACAATGCTTGAAGAACAGAGGGATTATCTGCAAGCAAAAGGATTTAACATGAATATTGAAAACTTTTTGGCTTCGTTCTATCTCAGGATAAAAAACGAAGATTTCTATAGAATTTTCTATAATTTATTCTCAAATATTGAAAAGTACGCAGATATTACAAAACCAATTAGTATACGCAATACCATTATGGGAAATACTTTAATACTCATCTTTCATAATTATAAAAAGATGGATTTAGAAAAGGTTGAAAGTACCAAGATTGGACTTAATATTGCGAAAAATTTTATGCAACACATGAATGGTGACATGCAAATTGTTGAAACTGAAAATGAATTCGAAGTATCATTAAAGTTTGTTTTGTCAGAAACAAAAAATGAGGAGAAGTGATGAACATGAAGACGTGTAAAAGTGTAATGAAAATGAGCGCAATGATGATTGCGGCAATGGTACTGTTTACTGGATGTGATAGGCTGAGTGGTGGTGAAAATAGTGATATAGATGATCGCCTCCTTCGCATTGAGGAGAAAGTAGATGCAATCAATCAATCGCTAAACCCAGAAGAAGCACAAATGAGGAATGAAGATTATCCGAAATCGAGCATTACAAAAGAGGATATTGTAATTGATTCAATTGAGTATGAATCATATCTTGTTCTTATGGCCAAAAACAATGGTAAAGAAATGGCTACAAACGTTGAAGTGGAACTGGTTTTTTACGGTGAAAATGATCAATTGATCAGTTACAATTCAAGTTATTATTCAAATATCGCACCAGGGATGAGCTGCCCAACTATTGTGGCGGCACCTAGAGATAATATGGGGAATATAGTTGCCTATAGTCGATTTGAAATGAATACAAAAGTTGGAGATTATGCTTTTGAAGGTACAGATAAATCAGGTCAAATTGAATTGGTTCACAATCAAGGACTTGCTAATAATATTTTGGTTAAAGCAATCAATAAGGGAACAGATGTTGTTGATGAAGTAAACATAGCAATCATTTATAAAAAAGATGGAAAGATTGTTGGAGGAACCACAGGTAATATTTGGGGTGTTGCGAGCAATGCGAGTGCAATAGCAGATATACCTACCCCGTTATTATGGGAAGGGACTCCAATTGAATATGACTCTTATGAGGTGTCTGTTTTAAGTGCATATACTAATTATTATGGAGAAAATCAAGGGGATCAAGGAGATCCAGATAATCAGGAAAAGCAAGGTGAATCTTCGGAGAAAACAGAAGGAACAGACGCAACAGAAGAAACAGCAGAATAGTAACTAATTGTAAGAACTGATAAGATGAGGTTTACTTCATTTTTATCAGTTCTTTTGTTATAATAGGGAGATAATAGATTGATAGGAGTGAACAGCGCATGAAAATGGAGATTGTCGAACATACGAAAGAAGATGGTACGGGACTAGGCGTATATGAAGCAGTTGGTTTTTTGTTTGAATCGAAGCAAGAGGCAGAAAAAGCAATAGTTGAAAAACAAAAAATACTATCCATTTGTGAGAAGTTAGATTTTGACAATATAAAGATGATTACAAGAATATATGAGAGGGCTATTGAAAATGGGCTGTTCTCAACACCTGTTGGATATTCATTTTTAGAGCAGTTGCAACAACGAATTTTGAGTGATTCATTAGATTCGCCGCAACTACATCCAATTGTTGTGATTAATAACTCATTAAGTAAAAGGGATGAACAAAAAAATCTTGATGAAGAAATTGAGAAAGAAGCTTTTTTGGATGCAAAAAGACAAAAACGACAAGTTGCTGCTTCGAAAAATCGAATGCTTGAAGTGAAAAACAAACTCTTCAGGTCCCAAATTATGAATCTTTTTTTGATTCTATGTATCATCGTTTTATTTGTAATTACGATAACAGGCGAAACACCCAATATTATGAATTATCGAATTGCACTTGAAAACAAGTATGCAGCATGGGAAATGGATCTTAGGGAAAAGGAACAAGAATTAATCAATAGGGAACAGGAATTATTGAAAAGTTCTTATTAAATGGTAAACGTTCACATATTAAACATAGTTTATTTATATAATAATCATAAAAGCAATTCATATATGAAAGGAATGGCAGATATGAAGATATTAGTAGTCGATGATGAAAGTAGAATG
>CAZWNX010000090.1:0-7492 GCA_964635395.1 uncultured Lachnospiraceae bacterium | reverse complement strand
CCGACTGCGCCAACTGGATCATCAATTTTCAATACTTTTTCAATAAACTCAATTCCAAATACGACAACAAATCCAGCGAGTAAACCAATAATTGCAGCTCCTAAAGGAGATACAACATCACATCCAGCAGTAATACCAACAAGACCGGCCAAAGAACCATTTAGAGTCATTGAAACATCTGGCTTTTTGTATCGAATCCATGTGATACACATTACGGTAATACTTGCAACTGCTGCAGCCATGTTTGTTGTTACAAAGATGTGTCCCATTGCAAGAAGAGCATCGTCTCCAGTTGCAGAAACGGTAGAACCACCATTGAATCCAAACCAACAGAACCAAAGAATAAATACGCCAAGAGCCCCAAGTGTTAAACTATGACCAGGGATTGCCTTAGGTTTTCCATCTTTTCCGAATTTACCAATTCTAGGTCCTAATATCTTGGCACCGACTAAAGCGGCAACACCACCAACCATATGAACTGCGGTTGAACCAGCAAAATCATGGAAACCAAGTTGTGCCAACCATCCACCACCCCAGATCCAATGACCGGATACTGGATAGACAACTGCACTTATGATCATGCTGTAGATACAATAGGAAGAAAACTTTGTTCTTTCCGCCATTGCCCCAGATACAATTGTTGCTGCTGTGGCACAGAATACAGTTTGAAAAATTAGAAATGCCATAAGTGGTACGCCGGCAGGTAATATATCGGAGTAGTCACCTAATACCATGGGATCAAAACCACCAATTAGCAAACCGCCACCACCAAACATAATACCAAATCCGATTAACCAATAAATTGGAGTTCCAAGGCAAAAATCCATGAGATTCTTCATAATGATGTTACCTGCGTTTTTTGCTCTTGTGAAACCTGTTTCTACCATTGCAAATCCGGCTTGCATAAAAAATACCAAAGCAGCTGCAACGAGTACCCAAATTGTGTTTTCTGATGAATACATAATAAAACCTCCTTTTTTAATAAATTAGGCGCGTCGGAATAGTTCCGGCGCGCCTTTGCGTGTTGTTTGATAGTTTGTCCTTTTTACAGGAATCATATAGGTTATATATTTCTAAGCTCATAAGACATCCCTCCTATCAAAATGGGCACCATGGATAAGTTCCATAGCGCCCTTGCAATTTATTTGAGTATAGAGTACGCAAAAACGTTTTGTCAACACAAAAATAAAAAAAGAATAAAAAAAGAAGAAAAAAGTAAAAACTGTAACATTAAAGGAGAGTTTTCGGTTTGCGATGAAATATTAGTAAAAAGAACGATCCAACTCAATGATTGCATGGTATTTAGGGTCTAGCTCGGCAATGGATTCAATCATTTCCTGATAAATTTCACTTTCCTTTTTATCTAGATTAAAGGGAATTACTAAATCGAATATTAAATTAGTGTGTGACGGACCTTTTACAATTCTAAAGTCATGTATTGTTAAATCCGGGTGAACTTTTTGAGCAATCATTAAAACAGCATCTCTTAATAAATCGATTTCTGGATCATCTGTCACAACTGGATCCATATGTATAACAGCTTTGCAGTTCAAGCTCTTTTGTAAATCGCGTTCAATATTATCGATGCTGTCATGTAATAATAACAAATCTTTTTGTGCAGATACTTCGGCATGTAAAGAAATCATCATACGATCTGGGCCGTAGTCATGAATAATTAAATCGTGATAATCAAGTATATCAGGATGGTTTAGAACAATTGAACGGACCTGTTCAACAATGGATTGATCCGCTTTTTGACCGAGAAGGGGATTAATTGTATCCTTTGCGGCTTTGATTCCGGCAATAAAGATAAATATGGATACAAAAATTCCGGCAGGTGCATCGAGTTCGAGGGAAAACTGCAGGGAAATGATCTGAGCCATTAAAACCACAGATGTTGTAACGCAGTCACTTAAACTGTCTAGTGCTGTTGCCTTAAGTGCAGGAGAGTTGATTTTTTTACCAAGTTTATTGTTGTAATAGAACATGTAGAGTTTCACAAGAATAGATGCAATTAAAATTGGTATTATTATAGGAGAATATTCAATACTTTCGGGGTGAATTATTTTTTTGATGGAAGAACGAAATAATTCATAGGACATTAGTAAAATCGCAATAGAAACAAACAATCCAGTGAGATATTCTATTCGACCATGACCAAAAGGGTGATCCTTGTCAGGTTTTTGGTTCGCGAGTTTAAAACCGATAATTGTTATTATAGAAGAAGCAGCATCTGAAAGGTTATTGAATGCATCTGCAGTAATGGATATTGATTTTGTTATAAAACCAACAAGTAATTTAGCAGTAAATAGAAGTAAGTTAAGTGTTATGCCAATGATTCCTGATAGAATCCCATATAAATGACGTGAATTCTGACCTTCTTTGAATTTATTTTTGAACAAAAATTTTGTGAAGAATGTGATCATTTTGAACGCCCCCTTAGTAATTGCTTGAAAACATGTTCCCATTATTTTAATTGCAATCCATATTTTTAGCAACCTTTTCCTTGAAATACGGACTGAAAACATGTATAATTCTTTGGTGATACAGTGATATAATGCGAGGAGAAATGAAAATGAGTAAAAAAACAACAGTTTTAATGATTCTTGATGGATATGGCTTAAATAAGGAGATAAAGGGTAATGCGATTGCATTAGCGAATACTCCTGTTATGGATAAACTAATGAAAGAGTATCCTTTTGTAGAAGGAAACGCGTCAGGTATGGCAGTTGGTCTTCCAGATGGACAAATGGGAAATTCTGAAGTTGGACATTTGAATATGGGTGCTGGAAGGATTGTATACCAGGAATTAACAAGAATTACAAAAGAAATTATGGATGGAACATTTTTTGAAAATGGAGCATTGTTAAAAGCAATAGCGAATTGTAAAGAAAACAAGTCGGATTTACATGTTTTTGGGTTGGTTTCTGATGGTGGAGTACATAGCCATGACACTCATTTATATGGAATGCTTGAGTTAGCAAAACGTGAGGGATTGGAAAATGTATATGTACATTGCTTTTTGGATGGAAGAGATACACCACCTTCATCAGGTAAAGATTTTGTTGCAAAGCTTGAAAACAAAATGAAAGAAATTGGAGTTGGAAAGGTTGCATCTATATCAGGTAGATATTATGCTATGGATCGTGATAATAATTATGCGAGAGTGAAGTTTGCTTATGATGCAATGACAAAGGGTATTGGAGAGCATGCAAATTCAGCAATGGAAGCAATTGCAAGTTCCTATGAAAAAGGTGAAACAGATGAATTTGTAAAGCCAACAGTAGTAGAAGAAAATGGCCAACCAGTAGCATTGATAAAAGATAAAGACAGTGTGGTTTTTATTAATTTCAGACCAGACCGTGCCAGAGAAATTACAAGAGCATTTTGCGATGATGATTTTAAGGGATTTGAAAGAAAAAAAAGGCTTGATTTAGTATTTGTTTGTTTCTCGGATTATGATCCAACAATTGCAAATAAACTGATCGCATTTGAAAAAGTTGGTATGACCCATACTTTTGGTGAGTGGCTAGCGAGTAATAATATGACACAGGCAAGAATTGCAGAAACGGAAAAATATGCTCATGTTACATTCTTTTTTAACGGAGGAGCAGAAGCACCGAACGAGGGTGAAGAACGTATATTAGTGAATTCTCCAAAGGTAGCTACTTATGACTTACAGCCTGAGATGAGTGCATATGAAGTGTGCGATAAGCTGGTAAGTGCAATTACTTCTGGTAAATACGATGTTATCATTGTGAATTTTGCAAATCCTGATATGGTTGGACATACTGGAATTGAAAATGCAACCATTAAGGCGATTGAAGCAGTTGATGAGTGCGTTGGGAAAGCAGTGGATGCGTTATTGAGTGTTGATGGAACAATGTTTATCTGCGCAGATCATGGAAATGCAGAACAGTTAGTTGACTATGAGAATGGGGAACCATTTACAGCTCATACGATTAACCATGTACCATTTATTTTGGTGAATTATGATTCAGAGTATACATTGAAAGAAGGCGGATGTTTGGCAGACATTATTCCAACATTGATTGAAACCATGGGAATGGAGCAACCTTCTCAGATGACCGGAAAATCTTTATTAATTAAGAAGTAATGGAAAAAACGAAAAATTATTGTAATCATATTGGTGTTATGCTATAATTCCATTTGTATGATGTTAGGAGGTGCGTGATGGGCACGTTAAGAATCATTTTGACAGTTGTTTTTATATTGGTTTGTTTATGTTTATCAGGAATTGTTTTACTTCAAGAGGGTAAAACGGCAGGGCTAGGTTCCATTAGCGGTGCTGGTGAATCGTTTTGGGGAAAAAATAAAAGTCGTTCGAGAGAAGGAAAATTAGTCAAATTTACTACAGTTTGTGCAGTTTTATTCTTGGTTTTAGCAGCGGTATTAAATATGAGCAAATTCTAGATTTAAAAACACTCTTTCAAAAGAGTGTTTTTATTTTTAAGGAAATAGGTGAAGAATGGAAATAGATAATAAAAATAAAAGAAAAAAAATTATCCTTGAGCTTATTAAAAATGATTTATATGTTCCGATGAAAGAAAAAGAATTAGCAATTTTTCTTCAAGTCCAGCCATCAGATCGTGAAGCATTCAGTTTCTTATTAAGGGAGATGATTTCTGAAAAAGCACTCGTCATGACCAAGCGCGGAAAATATGTTGCAAATCAAGTAGTGGTGTTGAAAAAGGGTGAATTCACAGGGAATCCAAAAGGATTTGGGTTTATTATAGAAGAAAATTCAGGAGTTGAGTATTTTGTCGCACCGGATGATATAAATGGGGCATTGCACAGAGACATTGTTGAATTTGATGTAGTATCTTCAAGCGGCGGTAAAAGACAGGAAGCTAAAGTTCTAAAGGTTGTTGAAAGAGGATACCATACAATTATTGGAACCTATGAATTGGGAAATGGATTTGGATTTGTAGTTCCAGATGATTTGAAATTTTCAAAGGACATATTTGTATCTAAAGAACGCTCCAAAAATGCACAAACTGGAGATAAAGTAGTTGTTGAAATTACGTTTTTTGGTTCTAATAAGAAAAACCCAGAGGGAATTATTAAAGAAGTTCTTGGTAATGAAAATGCGAGTGGTGTAGATATGCTTTCTATTATCAAGCGATTTGAGTTACCATCTCAATTTGAGACAAAGGTAGAGGAGCAGGGGAAACGTGTTGCAAAACCGGTAGAAGAGATAGACTGTGTTGATCGAAGGGATTTCAGAAAACAATTACTGATTACAATAGATGGAGATGATTCGAAAGATTTAGATGATGCAATATCACTCAGTGTAACCCCGAATGGTTGGAAGCTTGGGGTACATATTGCAGATGTTGCTAATTATGTTCAGGAAAATTCGGCACTTGATCGTGAAGCAAAATTAAGGGGAACAAGCATTTATTTAGCGGATAGAGTGATTCCTATGCTGCCACGGATTTTATCAAATGGAATTTGCTCCTTAAATGAAGGGGAGGACAGACTTGCATTAAGTTGTATTATGGATATTGATAAATCAGGAGATGTTGGTGATTACGAAATTGTAGAGTCCGTTATTTGCGTTAGAAATAGAATGAATTATTCAAATGTTTGTGATTTGTTACATTCTAATGAGGAGTTAGATGACGCAAGTGAATTGAGACAAATGTTATTAGAAATGAATCGGTTAAGACTTGTACTAAATAAGCGCAGAGAAGTTAGAGGAGCCTTGAATTTTGAAACAAGTGAGTGTAAGATGAAATTTGATGATAATGGAATTCCCACTCAGGTTATTCCGTATCAAAGAAACGAAGCAACGGATATGATTGAGGAATTCATGCTCCTAGCAAATGAGACAGTCGCAAAACATTTTTACTGGTTAGAAATTCCTTTTGTATACCGTGTTCATGATGAACCAGATCCAGATAAAATGAAAGAACTATCCATGTTTTTAGTGAAATTTGGTTACTCAATAAAAGTTGCAGGAGGAAAAATTCACCCGAAAGAACTACAAAAATTGCTTCGTCGAATTGAAGGAACAAAGGAAGAAGCTATGATTTCAAGAGTTCTACTAAGAAGTATGAAGCGAGCAGTATATGATATCAAAAACACGTCCCATTTTGGATTGTCAAGCGATTGCTATTGTCACTTTACTTCCCCGATAAGACGTTATCCGGATTTGCAGATACATCGAATCATCAAACTATATTTGAAAGGCAAATTCACACCGGATAAGCATGCTCATTTTGAAGAAATCCTGCCACAGGTTTGCCAACATGCTTCTAAGACTGAGAGAATTGCACAAGAAGCCGAGCGGGAAACATTGAAACGGAAAAAAGCACTGTTCATGTCTGATAAAGTTGGGGAGATATATGATGGAATAATTTCTGGAGTAACCGGTTTTGGAATTTATGTGGAGTTAGAGAATACGGTTGAGGGACTTGTTTCTATAAATGCTTTGCCAAAGGATCAGTATGTTTATGAAGATAAGAAATACGAAATCGTAGGAAAAAGAACAAAAAAAGTGTTTGGACTGGGGGACCCAATTCAAGTGGTAGTCCAGGGGGTAAATTTGTCCATGAATACAATCGATTTTCTGGTCAATGAAGAGGTGTGATGGATATGGCAAAAGAAGCAATGAAATTAATCGCAAATAATAAAAAGGCTTATCATGATTTTTTTATCGATGAAGTATATGAAGCTGGAATGGTACTTCATGGAACGGAAGTGAAATCAATTCGAATGGGGAAGTGTAGCATCAAAGAAGCATATGTTAAAGTGGATCATGGCGAAATGTATGTTTATGGGATGAATATTAGTCCATATGAAAAAGGGAATATTTTTAATAAAGACCCACTACGCGTCCGAAAACTTTTATTGCATAAAGCTGAAATCAGTAAATTGGCGGGAAAAACGGTTGAAAAGGGTGTGACATTAATGCCACTTAGGGTATACTTTAAAGATGGTCGCGCTAAGGTTGAAATCGGTTTAGCAAGAGGTAAGAAGCTTTATGATAAGAGAGAAGATATTGCCAAAAAAGATCAAAAAAGGGAATTAGAGAGAGCTTTCAAAATTAAAAATTTGTAAAAGATTGAAAGTTTATAGTTTGTTTGATTGACGCTTGCGCAGAACATGTTTATAATATAGAAAGCGCACTAAGGGGCAGTCAAGGTTTCGACAGGGGTTTTGAAGTTAGGGTAGCCATCCGAGTGGATTACGTACAATCCAAAAACATAAAGATAAACGCTGAAGATAATTTAGCTTTCGCAGCCTAGTAGCTGCGTGTTCGCCATAGCACACCTATATGTTATGAGTCGGGCATCGATATTGTAGGAAACGACACAAATTAAGCTTTGCGTTTGTGGGCGTATTTATGAAGCTACCAAGATTTTAGGATTGTCTTTGAACCTATTATTGAGGGAAATCTAATCAAAGACTATGATGGAAGAAACTTTAATGAATGGGCTTTTGGACACGGGTTCGACTCCCGTCT
>CAZWNX010000089.1:2544-7509 GCA_964635395.1 uncultured Lachnospiraceae bacterium | reverse complement strand
ATCAAGATAACAAAAACAACTAGCCAATAAAATGGTGAAGTGCTATAGTAATACAGATATATCAAAACAACTAAATATTTTTTGGGGAGCTTGTGTGACAGGCTGAGAGGAAGGTAGACCTTCGACCCGTGAACCTGATTTGGATAATGCCAACGTAGGGAGTTAAGCTTGTTTATTATGCGGAGACACCATTTCAGGAGTCTCCGTTTTTGTATGCAACAATATCTGAGAGGAAAAAGAAAGGTAGGATTATCAGTATGAAAAAACAAAACATTCATAAGCTTGCAATTGCAGGTGTACTATGTGCGGTGGCAGTTGTAGGAAGCTTGTTATCGGTCCCTGTTTTGGGGAGTAAGTGTGCACCTGTTCAGCATATGGTCAATATTTTTTGCGCAGTTCTTTTGGGTCCGTGGTATGGAGTGGCAGTTGCTTTTGCGGCCAGTCTAATCCGCAATATGTTGGGAATTGGAAGTCCGATGGCATTTCCAGGGAGTATGTTTGGTGCACTATTATGTGGAGTGATGTATTACAAAACCAATAAGTTGTCTTTGACACTTGCGGCAGAAATATTTGGAACAGCCGTTCTTGGGGGTTTGTTCGCATATCCTATTGCAATCTTATGTATGGGGGTATCAGCGGGTGAAATTGCATTCTTTGCATATATGATTCCGTTTATGATTTCTAGCGTGGCAGGCTGTGCCCTATCAGGTATGCTAACACTCGTTCTAAAAAGAAGAGGTGGAGACAATGTTTGAACAATTGTATGAGAACGTAATAAAAGCAAAGCCATTGATCCATTCTATAACGAACTATGTGACGGCCAATGATTGTGCTAATAGTTTATTGGCATGCAAAGCTTCACCCATTATGGCCGATGCGATTGAAGAGGTGGAAGATATCACAACCATTTGTCAGGGACTAAATATCAATATGGGGACATTGAATCATAATACGATACCGTCCATGCTATTAGCAGGTAAAAAGTCCAATGAACTTGGGCATCCAGTGATACTTGATCCGGTTGGTGTAGGTGCTTCAAAATTAAGAATGCAAACGGCTCGAACCCTTTTAGAGGAGATTCATTTCAGTGTAATCAAAGGGAATATTTCTGAGATTAAGATATTGGGATTTGGTGGAGAGAATAAAAGGGGTGTTGATGCAAATTTGGAAGATCAGGTGAGAGCAGATAATCTTGAGCAAACGATTGATTATGCCAAAGAATTTGCAAATTCTATTGGATCAGTGATTGCAATTACCGGTGAAATTGATATTGTGACAGATGGAAAGCGCGCCTATTGCATCTATAACGGGCACAAGATGATGAGTGCTGTTACTGGGACTGGATGTCAGCTTTCTGCCGTAATTTCTGCATTTGTGTCTGCGAATCCTCAAACTGTTTTGGAAGCGGTTGCATCTGCAGTATGTGCAATGGGACTTTGCGGGGAAAAAGCCTATGAGAGAATGCAAGCAGCAGATGGTAATGCGACTTATCGCAACTATATTATTGATGAGCTTTATAACCTCACACCGAAAGAGCTTAAGAAGGGAGCAAAGTATGACATGCGATAAAAATTGGATGCGTTTATATGCAGTTACAGATCAAACTTGGACTGGGAAGCAAACTCTTTATGAGCAAGTTGAGGCTGCTCTTAAAGGAGGTGTAACTTGTATTCAACTTCGGGAAAAAGAATTAAGTGAAAAAGAGTTTATAGAGGAAGCAATCGCAATTCGAAAGATTTGCCAGTTTCATCAGGTACCATTGATTATCAATGACAATGTTAACGTAGCCTTGCACAGTGGTGCGGATGGAATTCATATCGGGCAAACGGATATGAAGATCATGGATGTGAGGCGCATTTTGGGTGAGAACAAGATCATTGGAGTATCGGCTCATTCTGTCGAGGAAGCGATGGAGGCTGTTCGTAATGGAGCAGATTACCTTGGCGTTGGGGCGGTATTTTCGACTTCAACTAAACTTGATGCTACAGCACTCTCGTATGAAACTTTACGTAATATATGTCACTCAGTAACGATTCCAGTGGTTGCAATTGGTGGAATTCATAAGGAAAATATCTTAAAACTTTCGGGAAGTGGAATTGATGGTGTTGCCTTGGTGTCAGCAATATTTTCGGCACGAGATATTGAGAGAGAATGCAAAGAGTTGTCTAGGACGATTCATAACATGATTACGAACGAGTATGGAAGGAGTTTACACAAATGAAAGCAGTTTTGACAATCGCAGGATCAGATTCCTGTGGGGGGGCTGGAATTCAAGCTGACCTTAAAACAATGATAATGAATGGCGTTTATGGGATGAGTGCAATTACAGCGCTTACGGCACAAAATACAATGGGAGTCAGGAATGTGTTTGACGTAGAGCCAGATTTTTTGAAAGATCAAATGGACGCAGTATTTGAGGATATTTATCCTAGTGCAGTAAAAATTGGAATGGTTTCGTCTACCAAGTTGATTGAAGTAATTGCACAGCGACTTCGCTTTTATCAAGCCAAGAATATCGTTTTAGATCCTGTTATGGTGGCTACAAGTGGATCGAGTTTGATGGAAGCGCAAGCGGTAGTGACCCTCAAAGAAAAATTAATACCAATAGCAGATATAGTAACTCCTAATATTTATGAAGCCCAGATTTTGTCAGGAATAACCATTCTGACTATGGAAGATATGCGAAAAGCCGCTAAACAAATTGGTGAACAATATGAGTGTGCAGTACTTCTCAAAGGAGGACACAGTATTCATGATGCAGATGACCTGTTGTTTGCCAAAAATCGTGAAACGTGGTTTAAGGGAAAACGAATTGATAATCCAAACACGCATGGAACTGGATGTACGCTTTCAAGTGCGATAGCTGCAAATCTTGCCAAAGGATTGGAACTAGAGGAGTCGGTTATGCGAGCAAAACAGTTTGTATCTGGAGCACTCTCTGCAATGCTTGATTTGGGTAGAGGATCGGGGCCACTTAATCATGGATTTAACTTAAGCAATGAGTGTACAAAGGAGGTTTTATAATATATGAATGAAAAACGAACCAGTATTCTCGATAATGGACTAATTTGGTTTGGGGCAGCAGTATCCATTGCTGAAATTATCACGGGAACTTATATGGCGTCACTTGGATTGACGAAAGGATTCATTGCAATTGCACTTGGTCATTTAATCGGCTGCATTCTACTATTTCTAGCCGGAGTCATTGGAGGTAAAGAACGAAAAAGTTCCATGGAAACAGTGAAAATGAGTTTTGGGGAAAAGGGAGGACTTTTATTTGCAATTCTTAATATTGTGCAACTCTTAGGCTGGACGGGGATCATGATTTACGATGGCGCATTGGCAGCTAGAGGGATTCTGGGTATTGGAAATTGGATATGGTGTCTTGTCATTGGAGGACTAATCCTTCTGTGGATTCTTATCGGAATCAAACATCTTGGGAAACTAAATATTGTTGCAATGGCAGGACTATTTGTGCTTACGGTTATACTCAGTTACATCATTTTCATCAAAGGATCTGTTCATAATATAGCCTATAGCGGGTTTACGTTTGGAGCTGCAGTTGAACTATCCGTTGCAATGCCCCTATCATGGCTTCCACTAATTAGTGATTATACCAAAGATGCCAAACACCCGATTAAAGCCTCAGCCGTATCTGCTGGTGTGTATGGAATAGTTAGTTGTTGGATGTATGTTATTGGTATGGGAGCTGCCATTTTCACAAATGAATCTGATATTGCTCAAATTATGTTAAAAGCAGGCCTTGGAATTGCCGGACTTCTCGTAGTAGTATTCTCGACAGTAACCACTACATTTTTGGACGCATGGTCTGCTGGAATTTCCAGCGAATCAATCGTTTCAAAAGGCAATGGAAAATGGTTTGCAGTCGGAACCGTGGTAGCTGGAACATTGGCAGCAATCTTCTTACCGATACATAATATTACAAATTTTCTGTATTTTATTGGGTCTGTGTTTGCACCAATGATTGCAATTCAAATTGCTGACTATTTCTTTATAAAACAAAATAATCTTGGAAAAAAAATATCCTATCGCAATATGCTGATTTGGGTAATCGGCTTTATCCTTTACAGGTCACTTATGAACGTGGATATCATTTTAGGCAGCACTTTACCGGTTATGATTATGGTTGTATTGATTTGTGTGATTGTGAGTAAATTGTCTTTCTATTTACGTAAGCGTAAGATATAATTATGGTAATTAATTGGGGAATTAGTAGATTGCAGGGGGATTGGAATGAAAAAGTATTTATTATTATTATTGGTGGCATTATTTCCATATTTAGCTAATATTATGTTTGAAAATCAACCAGATGCATGGAAGCCAACGCAGTATGAGGATGGATCGAACATGATATTTATCATAATTACAGTAGTGTATCTAGTTTTCTTACTTCTTATAATTATTTCGACTAAGATGCTTAAAAAGGAGGAAGAGGATACTAAAACGTATGCAGTATTGATACTCGTCATCAAATTATTGCAGATACCATTCCACATACTATATTTAATTATGACTTCTGTTATTGTGATTATTGCAACTGGTATAGGTGGAATCGGTATAATTTTTATCCCAGCATTTATCGGGATCGATTACGCAGTTTTGGCAATGACTGCAATTCCAACAATCTCATGTGCGATAATTGCAAAGAAAAACAATCAGATATCGAAAGGAACAATGGTTTCTGTGATTATTTCTCAATTCATTTTTTGCATTGATGTTATTGGGGCAATCTTGCTTCTTATTAAGCTTCCAACAAAGAAATCATTAGTAAAATTGAGAACTCAAAATATTGAAGAGATGCAAGTGATACCAGAGATACAAGAGATTCCAATTGAAGAATGCAATGCATAAAAAGAATATCGGATGTAATAAAAGTATTCCAAGCCAACACATGTTACCTAAAACTGTGTTGGCTTTTATATAGTAAGAAAATAATCAAAAAAG
>CAZWNX010000089.1:0-2444 GCA_964635395.1 uncultured Lachnospiraceae bacterium | reverse complement strand
TCCTATCTGTATTTGGAGGAAGAGTTTGGTGTGGTTATTTATGTCCAGCGGGTGGATTACAGGAGTGCTGTACCAAAACCAATGACGGACCATGGAATTTCGATTGCTGAAATTTATAGCTATATCATTTACTATGGAATATTGATTTTGTTATTTCTGCCTGCTATGATTCATGGTAGGAGAGCAGCTTGTCATTATATTTGTTGGATGGCGCCATTTATGATTATTGGAGGTTTTATCGGAAGGAAGCTTCATTTGCCACAGCTTCATATTGAGGCAAAGCCAAAGAATTGTGTTTCTTGTAAGAAATGTAATCAGGTATGCCCGATGGGACTAGATGTTGAAAATATGGTACAAGCAGGTAAGAATGCAAGCTGTAGTGAGTGTGTACAGTGCGGAGCCTGTGTAGACACATGTCCCCAAAAAGTTTTATCATATCAATTCACGTGGAAAGGTGGAAACGTACATGAGTAAAAAAGTAATTGTCTATTATTCGCTAACAAATCACACGAAAGAGGCAGCAGAATGGATCGCCAATAAGATAGGGGCAGAGCTTGTTAGATTGGAACTTGTAAAAGATTTGCCAGAGCATCAGGGAAAGAAATATATGATTGGTGGAATGCAGGCCTCAATGGGTATGAAACCTCCAATTCATAAGATTTCAGCTGATTTAAGTGCATATGACGAAATCATCCTAGGAACGCCTGTATGGGCGAGTAAATGTGCGCCAACAATAAATACTTTTCTAAAGGATAAAGCGGTGTGTGCTAAGGTAAAATCAGTATTTACATTTAGTGGTGGTGGAGACAATGATAAGTGCATTAAGGGACTGAAAAAGAAGCTTCCAAATCTTAAAAACACAGTTGCGTTGGCAGACAAAAAGTATGATAGAGCCGGCAATAATGAGGCTAAGTTAAACGGTTTCGTGGAGACGATGATCAATGGCTAAAGACCGAAAAATTGACGTAGTAATTTTGGGCTTATTATGTCATGAGCCCCTCACGGGATATGATATTAAGAAGAGAATAGATGGTGGCATTCGGTTTTTTTGGAAGGGAAGTTTTGGAAGTATTTATCCAGCACTTGCGGATATGGAAAAAACTGGTCTTGTCCGTAAAGTATCGATTGTCAAAGAACTAGGGAGCAGAGAGCGAATTCCATATAAGATTACAGAGCAGGGCTTGAAAATCCTTACAAACTGGCTTGAAGATTCGAAAGTGAGCAATGAGCTAAAATATGAAACCCTCCTAAAGCTCTTTTTTGGAGAAGTTACGGATAAATCCGTGTCGATTAAGACCATTGAAAATTTTGAGTCTCAGATTGAGCAGGAGCTAGGGCTTCTTAGAATGTATCAAAAGAATTTATATAAGGTGCTAACAGAAGAAAAGCATATCTACTACTATTTGACGGTGTCGTTTGGTGTTGAGACATATGAAGCCTATTTAAGATGGTGTCAGATGGCAAAGAAAATGCTTGAATAATATTTTATAATCGATTAACGTATTTATAGGAAATCAAAGGATGTGAAGGATTGTGATAAATACGGGATTATATGATTATGTAAAAGAAAATCACACGAATATCTGTCAGATTGCAGTATCTAAAGAAGGCAAGACTATTTACAGTGAGGCATGGAATGGTTTCAATCACTGTGATTGTATTCACGTTGCGTCCGTAACAAAGAGTATTGTTGCCATTTTAATTGGAATAGCAATCGATCATAATCAGATACAAAATATGGAGCAAAGAATACTGGAATTTTTTCCAGAATATCAGGTGAAACGTGGCGAGAAGACAATACAGCATATTACAATCAGGAATTTACTAACGATGACAACACCTTATAAATATAAATCAGAACCTTGGACGAAAGTTTGCACAAGTGAGGATTGGTCAAAATCCATATTAGATCTAATGGGTGGGAGAAGGGGAATAACTGGAGAGTTTCATTACTCTACATTAGGAGTTCAGGTTTTAGGTGAAATCATTCTAAGAACAACCGGTCAATCAATGATAGAGTATGCCAATCAGTATCTATTTATGCCACTTGGAATACAGGAAAGAGAAGGTTTAGTTATTCAAAACAAAGAGGAGCACTTGGAGTTTATTACCTCGAAAGTACCTAAGGAGAAGGTTTGGTTTTGTAATGCGAGTGAACAGCCAGCAGTTGGATTTGGATTATGTATGTCTGCAGAAGAAATGCTTAAGATTGGGCAATTGTGCTTAAACCAAGGAATTAGTGATAAAAAGCAGCTTGTTTCATTGAATTGGCTTGAAGAGATGACAAATTCTCAAGTTACTTGCGGTGGAAAATTTGCGGGTATGCATTATGGATTACTGTGGTGGATTATAGAGGATACAAAACAGCAATATGCCGCAATTGGAGATTCGGGAAATGTTCTTTATGTAGATCATACGAATCAGGTGGTTGTAGCGATAACATC
>CAZWNX010000088.1:0-7527 GCA_964635395.1 uncultured Lachnospiraceae bacterium | reverse complement strand
CAAGGGTGTTGTATCCCGTGTTCTTCCAGTTGAGGATATGCCATATTTACCAAATGGACGTCCGCTTGACATTGTTTTAAACCCACTCGGAGTTCCATCTCGTATGAATATTGGACAGGTATTAGAAATCCATCTTTCTTTAGCAGCAAGAGCATTAGGATTTAATGTTGCGACACCGGTATTTGATGGTGCAAACGAAATCGATATTATGGATACACTTGACTTAGCTGATGAATATGTTAATAAGTCATGGGAAGAATTTGAAGAAAAATACAAAAATGAATTATTACCAGAAGTGATGGAATATCTGTCTGAAAACAGAAATCACAGAGAGTTGTGGAAAGGGGTTCCAATTTCACGTGATGGGAAAGTGCGCCTCCGTGATGGACGAAGTGGTGAGTATTTTGATTCGTCCGTTACAATTGGGCATATGCACTATTTGAAACTTCATCATCTTGTTGATGATAAGATTCATGCACGTTCAACAGGACCATACTCTTTAGTTACACAACAACCTTTGGGCGGTAAAGCACAATTCGGTGGACAGAGATTTGGAGAAATGGAAGTTTGGGCTCTAGAAGCATATGGAGCTGCTTACACACTACAAGAAATTTTAACTGTTAAATCCGATGATGTTATCGGTCGTGTGAAGACATATGAAGCAATTATTAAAGGTGACAATATTCCAGAACCTGGTATTCCTGAATCCTTTAAAGTTCTATTAAAAGAGCTTCAATCACTTGGTTTAGATGTAAAAGTACTTCGAGAAGATCAAACAGAAGTAGAAATAATGGAGACAGTAGATTATACAGAAACGGATTATCGTTTCGAAATCGAAGGAGAATCCAAAAGTAAAGATTATGAAAAAGGTTCTCTTGGTGCATTAGGATATCAAGAACAAGTTTTCGATGAGGATAGTGAAGAGTTGATTAGCATTGATGAAGAAGCTGATTTCGAGGATGAACTAGAATTTGAAGAAGATGAATTAACGGATTCTATAGAAGAATAAGGGAATTGTAACCATTCATAATTGGAAGGAGTGCAAAATGTCAGAAAATAGAAATGATGTTTATCAGCCAATGACATTTGATGCTATTAAAATCGGATTGGCATCACCAGAAAAAATCAAAGATTGGTCTAGAGGAGAAGTACTAAAGCCAGAGACGATTAATTACAGAACATTAAAACCAGAACGTGAAGGGCTTTTTTGTGAAAAAATCTTTGGACCTAGTAAAGATTGGGAATGTCATTGTGGAAAATATAAAAAAATCAGGTACAAAGGTGTTGTGTGTGACCGTTGTGGCGTTGAAGTAACAAAGGCAAATGTCCGTAGAGAAAGAATGGGTCACATTGAACTAGCTGCCCCAGTTTCTCACATTTGGTATTTTAAAGGAATACCAAGTAGAATGGGACTGATTCTAGATTTATCTCCACGTATATTGGAAAAAGTTCTTTACTTTGCATCGTATATTGTGTTGGATGCGGGAACGACATCACTTGATTACAAGCAGGTTTTATCTGAAAAAGAGTATCAAGAAGCAAGAGATACCTACGGAAATGCATTTCGTGTAGGAATGGGTGCAGAGTCCATAAAAGAATTATTGCAGGCAATTGATCTTGAAGGAGAAGCAATTGAACTGAAAGAAGGTCTTGTTGATGCGACTGGTCAAAAAAGAGCTAGAATTATCAAGAGACTAGAAGTTATTGAAGCTTTTAGAGAATCTGGTAATAAACCAGAGTGGATGGTACTTGATGTTGTTCCAGTGATTCCACCAGATCTTCGTCCAATGGTACAACTTGATGGTGGGCGTTTTGCAACATCGGATTTAAATGACCTATATCGTAGAATTATAAATCGTAATAATCGTTTAAAAAGATTGTTAGAATTAGGTGCTCCAGATATTATTGTTCGCAATGAAAAGAGAATGTTGCAAGAAGCAGTGGATGCGCTTATTGATAATGGAAGAAGGGGCAGACCTGTTACCGGTCCTGGAAACAGAGCTCTCAAATCACTTTCTGACATGTTAAAAGGAAAATCTGGTCGTTTCCGTCAGAACCTTCTTGGAAAACGTGTTGACTATTCAGGACGTTCAGTTATTGTTGTAGGACCTGAGCTTAAGATTTATCAGTGTGGTCTTCCGAAAGAAATGGCAATTGAGTTATTTAAGCCATTTGTTATGAAAGAGTTAGTTGCTAGAGGAATTTCACAAAATATTAAGAATGCAAAAAAATTAGTTGAAAAATTAGATTCAAGTGTATGGGACGTTTTGGAAGAAGTTATTACAGAACATCCAGTTATGCTGAACCGTGCACCTACACTTCATAGACTTGGTATTCAAGCGTTTGAGCCAATCTTGGTTGAGGGAAAAGCAATTAAACTTCATCCATTGGTATGTACTGCTTATAACGCCGACTTTGACGGAGACCAAATGGCTGTACATTTACCACTTTCGGTAGAAGCGCAGGCAGAATGTAGATTCTTACTACTTTCACCAAACAACTTGTTAAAGCCATCTGACGGTGCACCTGTTGCAGTTCCTTCACAGGATATGGTACTTGGAATTTATTATTTAACACAGGAGCGTCCGGGAGCACTAGGCGAAGGAAAGAGTTTTAGAAGCGTAAATGAAGCTATTTTAGCATATGAAAATGCGGCAATAACATTGCATACGAGAATTCGTGTAAGAGTGGCAAAGAAACTTCCTAGTGGTGAAGTTGTGGTAGGAAATGTTGAATCAACAATGGGAAGATTTATTTTCAATGAAATCATTCCACAGGACTTAGGTTTTGTTGAGCGTGTTGAAAATGAGGACCTGCTAAAATTAGAAGTGGATTTTCATGTGGGTAAAAAAGGGTTAAAACAAATTCTTGAAAAAGTTATTAACACACATGGAGCAACTAAAACAGCTGAAGTATTAGATGATATCAAATCGATGGGTTACAAGTATTCAACAAGAGCTGCAATGACTGTTTCTGTATCCGATATGACAGTACCTGAACAAAAGCCACAATTACTTGCAGATGCTCAAAATACAGTTGATGCAATCGCTAGAAGCTTTAGTCGTGGTATGATTACGGAAGAAGAAAGAGCAAGATCTGTAGTTGAAACATGGACCGAAACTGACAAAGAATTGACTAGAATATTATTAGATGGACTTGACAAATATAATAATATCTTTATGATGGCAGATTCAGGAGCCCGTGGATCAAACCAGCAGATTAAACAGCTTGCGGGAATGCGTGGATTGATGGCGGATACAACTGGTAAGACAATTGAATTACCAATCAAGTCAAACTTCCGTGAAGGACTAGATGTTTTAGAGTATTTCATGTCAGCTCATGGTGCTAGAAAAGGACTTTCGGATACAGCACTTAGAACGGCTGACTCTGGATACTTAACGAGACGTATGGTTGACGTTTCTCAAGATTTAATTATTCGTGAAATTGACTGTTGTGAATCAAAAGAAGAAATTATTGGTATGAAAGTAACGGCTTTCATGGATGGTAAAGAAACTATAGAAGGTTTACAAGATCGAATTACTGGTCGTTATAGCTGTGAGACAATCTATGATAATAAAGGCAAAATGATTGTAAAAAGAAATCATATGATTACACCAGCGAGAGCAGAAAAAATCATGACAATTGGCGTAGATGAAAATGGAAACCCAGTTGAAGAAGTGAAGATTCGAACAATTCTTACTTGTAGGTCACATGTGGGAATTTGTGCAAAATGTTATGGAGCAAATATGGCAACTGGAGAAGCGGTTCAGGTTGGAGAAGCAGTAGGTATTATTGCCGCTCAATCGATCGGAGAGCCAGGAACACAGTTGACGATGAGAACATTCCATACGGGTGGAGTTGCCGGTGATGACATTACTCAAGGTCTTCCACGTGTTGAGGAATTATTTGAAGCTCGTAAACCAAAAGGACTTGCAATTATTGCCGAATTTGGAGGACTTGCGACAATTCGTGATACAAAGAAGAAGCGTGAAGTTGTTATTACGAGTGAAGAAACTGGGGAAGCAAAGGCATACTTAATTCCTTATGGATCTAGAATTAAAATCAATGATAATACAATGCTTGTAGCTGGAGATGAATTGACTGAAGGTAGCGTAAATCCACATGATTTGTTGAAAATCAAAGGAATTAGAGCGGTTCAGGATTATATGTTAAGAGAAGTTCAAAGAGTATATCGTCTACAAGGTGTAGATATTTCTGACAAGCATATTGAGGTGATTGTTCGCCAAATGTTGAAAAAAGTTAGAATTGAAACAAATGGGGATTCTGAATTCCTGCCTGGAACCTTAGTGGACATACTTGCATATGAAGATATCAATGAAGAACTCGTGAAAGCTGGAAAACAGCCTGCAGATGGAAAACAGGTTATGTTAGGTATTACAAAAGCGTCACTTGCTACGAATTCCTTCCTTTCAGCAGCATCTTTCCAAGAGACAACGAAAGTGTTGACGGAAGCTGCAATTAAAGGAAAAGTAGATCCTCTAATTGGATTAAAAGAAAATGTAATTATTGGTAAGTTAATTCCTGCTGGAACAGGTATGAAGCGTTATCGTAACGTAGTCATTAGCACGGACCAAAAAATGGATGATGAAATTTCTTTTGATGATTCATTTGATGATTCATTCGATGATGAATTTGAAATCGCTGATGCACAGGAAAAAGTATTTATCTAGTATTTGTAATGAACCAAGCGAGGAGATTTTCTCCTCGCTTTTCAATTTTGCGGAAAAGATATTGACATTCAACGCGTAAGCAATTATACTAATTTAGCGTGCACAAAAATGCATTTTTTCGTGTACGGATATAATTATTTAATAGACAAGAAAGGAAACGAGGTGAAAAAGAATGCCAACATTTAACCAATTAGTTAGAAAAGGACGTCAGACAACGGAAAAGAAATCAACAGCTCCTGCTCTTCAAAAGGGATATAACTCTCTTAGAAAGAAAGCTACGAATCTTTCCGCTCCTCAAAAAAGAGGAGTTTGTACAGCTGTTAAAACAGCTACTCCAAAGAAACCTAACTCAGCGCTTAGAAAAATTGCTAGAGTTCGTCTTTCTAATGGAATCGAAGTAACAAGCTACATTCCAGGAGAAGGTCACAACTTACAAGAACATAGCGTTGTATTAATCAGAGGTGGTAGGGTTAAAGACTTACCAGGTACAAGATACCATGTAATCAGAGGTACACTTGATACTGCAGGAGTTGCAAAAAGAAGACAAGCCCGCTCTAAATACGGTGCTAAGAGACCAAAAGCTGCAAAATAATTCACTATTTTGCATGTACCACAAATTTAAAACTAATTAGTGTTGGGATTCATATTTTTTCGCGATTCATATATAGTATGTAGCGTTCAGATGGGAAGAACCGCACGAACACATTAGGGTTTATATGTGAGTACCTATGATTTAATTACAACATCCTGCATTTGCAGGCAAAGAATTAAGGAGGGAAGAACCGTGCCACGTAAAGGACATATTCAAAAAAGAGATGTTTTGGCAGATCCTATGTACAATAACAAAGTAGTGACGAAACTTATCAATAACATTATGTTAGATGGTAAAAGAGGCGTTGCTCAGAAAATTGTATATGGAGCATTTGCAAAAGTTGAAGCAAAATCTGGAAAACCTGCTCTTGAAGTATTCGAAGAGGCAATGAATAACATCATGCCTGTATTAGAAGTTAAAGCAAGACGTATTGGTGGAGCTACATATCAGGTACCTATCGAAGTTAGAACAGATAGACGCCAAGCATTAGCACTTCGTTGGATTACAACGTATTCTCGTAAGAGAGGCGAAAAAACAATGGAAGACAGATTGGCAAATGAGCTTTTTGATGCAGCAAATAATACTGGAGCTGCTGTTAAAAAGAAAGAAGACATGCATAAAATGGCAGAAGCAAACAAAGCGTTTGCTCATTACAGATTTTAATTTTTCTGTAGCCTAGTGTTATTAAAATAAGGAGGAAAGACCTTTGGCTGGGAGAAAATATCCATTAGAAAACACCAGAAACATCGGTATTATGGCCCATATTGATGCTGGAAAAACCACATTAACAGAGCGTATATTATTTTATACCGGTGTAAATTATAAAATTGGTGATACCCATGAAGGTACTGCTACCATGGACTGGATGGAACAGGAGCAGGAAAGAGGTATCACAATTACATCAGCCGCGACTACTTGTCATTGGACATTGCAGGAAAATTGCGTAAAAAAACCTGGTGCACCAGAGCATCGTATCAATATTATTGATACGCCTGGTCACGTTGACTTTACTGTTGAAGTTGAGCGTTCACTTCGTGTTCTAGACGGAGCAGTAGGTGTTTTTTGTGCAAAAGGAGGAGTTGAACCTCAATCTGAAAACGTTTGGAGACAGGCAGATACTTACAAAGTTCCACGTATGGCGTTTATTAACAAAATGGACATATTGGGAGCAAACTTCTATGGCGCAGTTGATCAAATCAAATCCAGACTAGGTAAGAACACAATTTGTTTGCAATTACCAATTGGTAAGGAAGATGAATTTCTAGGAATTATTGATTTGTTTGAAATGAAAGCCTATATCTATAATGATGACAAGGGTGAAGATATTTCAATTGTTGATATTCCTGAAAACATGCAGGATGAAGCGGAATTATATCGTGCAGAATTAATTGAAAAGATCAGTGAACTTGATGATGATTTAATGATGATGTATCTTGAAGGTGAAGAACCTTCTGTTGAAGAATTGAAAGCTGTATTAAGAAAAGCCACATGTGAATGTAAGGCAATTCCAGTTTGTTGTGGTTCAGCATATAAGAATAAAGGTGTTCAAAAATTATTGGATGCTGTTTTAGAATATATGCCAGCTCCAACAGATATTCCAGCAATTGATGGAACTGATATGGATGGAAATCCAATGGTGAGACACTCTTCAGATGAAGAACCTTTCTCAGCATTAGCATTCAAAATCATGGCAGACCCATTTGTTGGTAAACTTGCGTTTTTTAGAGTTTATTCTGGGTCATTAAATGCAGGATCGTATGTATTAAATGCAACCAAGAATAAAAAAGAGCGTGTTGGTCGTATTCTACAGATGCACGCAAATAAAAGAGAAGAATTAGATAAAGTATATGCAGGAGATATTGCTGCTGCAGTTGGATTTAAGACAACCACAACTGGTGATACCATTTGTGATGAACAACATCCAGTAATACTTGAGTCTATGGAATTCCCTGAACCAGTTATTGAGCTTGCAATTGAGCCAAAAACAAAAGCAGGACAAGGAAAGCTTGGCGAATCATTAGCAAAACTTGCTGAAGAAGATCCTACATTCCGTGCACATACTGATCAAGAAACTGGGCAAACAATTATTGCAGGTATGGGAGAATTGCATCTTGAAATCATCGTTGACAGATTATTGCGTGAATTTAAAGTAGAAGCAAATGTTGGAGCACCACAAGTTGCATACAAAGAAGCAATTACTAAAACGGTTGAAATTGATAGTAAATATGCAAAACAATCAGGTGG
>CAZWNX010000087.1:1664-7621 GCA_964635395.1 uncultured Lachnospiraceae bacterium | reverse complement strand
GTTTCCTATACGCCGGCAAACGCAACAGATAGTTCGACGGTGACGTGGCAAAGTAGCAATAGTAATGTTGCAACGGTTAATAGTAGTGGAACAGTAACAGCAGTTGCTAGAGGTAATGCGACCATTACCGCAACTTGTGGAAGGTTTACCGCAATCTGTAAAGTAACTGTTTTAGAAAAAGTTTCAAATCCACTTGTGACTCCTTTTACAGAAGATGGTGCAATAGAGAAAAACACAAGTGTTACCTTAAGCTGTGCAACTCCAAATGCAACAATTTATTATACGGTTAATGGATCGGATCCAACAACAAGTTCAAGCATCTACAAAACACCAATCGTATTAACCAAAGATACGACAATTAAAACCAAAGCGGTCAAGTCTGGTTATATAAGTAGTGATATTACAACTTATGAGTATCAGATAAAGACGTATACAATAACCTTTGATTCCAATGGAGGAACGCCACAAAATGAAAATCAAGTTTTAAGAAAAGGTGAATATTTAGATGCATCTATGATTGATAGGCCAGTGATGTATGGATATCGCTTCGTTGGTTGGTATGCGGATGATGAGGAACTAGATTTATTAAAACCGATTGATTCAAATAAAGTTTATGAAGCAAGATGGGAAGAAGCAGAAACGCTTACCATACCAATTGCCAACTATCCAAGCAATAAAGAATTATTAGATGGTGCTGTGATTAAACTATTTACGCAGGAACCAGATACCACGATTTACTATACGTTAGATGGAACGACGCCATCTGAAAACAGTACACTCTATAAAGGCCAGATTACTCTTAAGAAGACGATTGAAGGAGATCAACCGCTCACCATTAAAGCAATCTCAACCAAAGATGACTACAAAAATAGTGAAGTAGCAACCTGTACCTATATTTTAAAAGAACAGAGTGATGAACTTGGAGAAATCAAGCCAGAAGATATTCCAGAAGGAAGTATGGAACCTAATTTATGGGTCGCTGGATTAAAAAATTCTTATATATACACTGGTTCATACATCAAGCCAAGTGTTCGAGTGTATGATGAGAACCGTTTATTAACACTCAATAAAGATTATACGCTTACGTATAAGAATGCAAAATATGCTGGTACGGCTAGTTTGACAATCACAGGAAAAGGAAACTATTATAGTTCCAAAACGTATTTCTACGCCATTCAACCAAAACCATTAACACAGGATGATATTACTGCAGTGAATCCAATCCTTTTTGCAAATGGGAAAGTACAGAAATTGATTCCAAGTGTGAAAGATAGAACCAAGAAATTATCTTACAACAAAGACGGCAAGAAAGACTTTACTGTATCCTATGAAGCAGATCCTGTAGACGGTGAACCAGCTTATAAAGTACCAGGAAAGTATAAAATCACCATTAATGGAACCAATAATTACACAGGAAGTATAGATGTTGTAGAAACAATCTTAGATAAGAAAACACAATATTTAATCAGTAAATCAAGTGTTGCAAAAATTCCTACACAGATATTTACAGGGGATGACATCACACCAGCCATAACTGTGAAATACGGCAAGACACCACTTGTTCTCAATGAAGATTATAAGTTGACGTATCTTAACAACATGGCAGTTGGAACCGCAACGATCCTCATTCAGGGAATGGGAGACTATCATGGTACGAAACAAGTAAGTTTTAGGATTCAAGGAAAAGATATGCGTTATGTAAAAGTAACCAGTGGATGGGTTGGTTCCTTCCTCTATGAAGCTGGAAAAACGTCATACGAGCAAGAAAACCTCGTTCTTGGATATCAAAAATCAACCAAAGTGCCAGCAGAAGAAGTTCCTACACAAGCCTATTCAGTTTATTATGTAAAGAATCAGGGCGTTGGAATTGCAACGGCAATCTTTACTGGTAATCCAGCGTATGGATATAGTGGAACAATGAAGAAAATCTTTAAAATATCTCCAAACTTAGACTTTGCAAATGCTGAAATCACCTATGATGATGAAGTAACCTATCTAAAAGGTGGATGTTACCCAAGTGTAAGTGTCAGTCTCAATGATGTTACTTTAGTAGCAGGAAAAGATTATACCGTAAGTTATACATACAATAAAGCAGTGTGTTTAGATCCTACAGTGAAATATGCGCCTACGATTACTGTCAAAGGAAAAGGAAATTACAAGGGAAGTAAACAAGTGAAATTCACAATCACACAAGCTTCATTAGCGGATTTAACCATGGTTGCTTCGGATCGAGTATTCACAGGAAAAGCAAACGCATTTGCAACGTCCGTATGTATTTATGATACAAACAAAAAAGCATTGGTTGCAGATCGAGATTATGGAAAGGCCCTTACCTACTGGGTGAATGGAGTACAACTTACCAAAACAGATGTTGTAGCAGATGGTGCAACCGTTGTCGTTCGAGCAACCGGTAAGAATTCATATACTGGAACACTTGAAACAAGCTTCAGAGTTATAAAGAAAGAAAATTTATTACCATATGCTAAAGCAACAATACCAAATCAAGTGTATACAGGAAGTCCGATCACATTACAAAAATCAGATATTACAGTTACCGTTAAACAAGGGCTTCAAACTGTTACGTTAACATCCAATGATTTTGAAATCGTTGGATATAGTAAAAACACAGCAAAAGGAACCGCAACGGTTATCCTTAAAGGTGTTGGAACCTATGGTGGAATCAAAAAAGTAACCTTTAAGATTACAGCAAGGGAAGTGATCGATTATATTATTTGATGAAAGATTGAATACTATATAAAAGAAGACCTGCCGATTGTGGCAGGTCTTCTTTTTCAATATGGTTTAAGGCGTTTATCAGAGCTTGTTCAGCAGTAGCTGTGATATGAATACTGTAACTCATCGCTTGCGGCTGCTTCGAATATCAGCCATTGCCTCAGAAAATGAACGTGTATTGCCTTTGGCAATATCATCGAGGCCATCTTTTATCTGTCCATAAAGTTCATAACAGCTTGCCATGCGTTCATAGGCTTCAATGCTCATAACTGCAAGATCGCCCTTTCCATTCTTGGTTATGAAAACTGGTTCTGGATAAGTATGACAAAATGTTGAAATTTCGTTGTAATTATTGCGTAGTTCAGCACTTGATTTGATTGTTGGCATAAGATACAGCTCCTTATCATACAAAAATTATATGTAAATTTTGTTATGTAGTCAATTACTACATAAAATTAATAAATACAAATATAGGAATACAATATGTCATGACGATACAAAAGATAGCGGCTATAATTCTTTCATAACCAATCGGAGATTGAGGAATCGGTTTGTGCGTTTTTAAATCATATAGATATGTGATTTCCACTTGTTCATTCATAAATTTAAAACGTTGTTTGTCATCTACAACACAATAATCTTTATATTCAACTCCATTTACCATAAATGATACATAATAGACTGGGCAAACAGCGAGTCTGTTTTTTTTACTCATTCGAGGCATACCCCAAATAGTATCGATATCCGTATATCCATCATCAAATAAATTGCATGTTTGTGTCCTGAAAAGATAGACATTGTGTTCTGGAAGTGTACAAATAATGTGTGCTAAGATTTTTTCTCCACGCAGATAATCATATGCAGATTGAATATTGTTAATGATTAATAAAACAGCAATATTGAATAGAATTAAATTGACTGCACATAATAAAACGATTACAACAAGATACATATTTATGAAATAAGCAATCAAACCTGAAACCAATAACATCCTAAACCTCCCCCTAATCTCCCCTTAATTGGACCTTATTTGCCGCTTGTTTTCGTCGTTCTTCAGACTGCGCTGCATAATGTTTTTTGGTAGTGTTAACATCCTTGTGTCCCAATACATCAGCAACCAAATAAATGTCACCAGTGTTCTTATATAAACTCGTACCATAAGTACTTCGTAATTTATGGGGAGTAATTTTTTTCAAAGAAGTTACTCTAGAAGCATATTTTTGAACTAATTTTTCGATGCTTCGAACTGCTAAACGTTTGTATTGAAGTGATAGGAACAGTGCATTTTCATGTCCGGATTCAGGAATGATATGTTTTCTCTGATCCATATACTTTAATAACGCTTCTTTCACTTCATCACCAAAATAAACAATGGCAATATAACCACCTTTTCGTTGTATACGAATTCCTTCATTCTTAAAATCCACATCATTCAGATCTAGACCAACACATTCAGAAACACGAATTCCAGTTCCTAAAAGAAGCGTCAAGATTGCTAAATCGCGAACCTTTGTCAGCTTATGAAAACGAAGTTCTGCTACCGAAAGATTTTCACCACTTTCAACCAAGTCAAGAAGAGTGGATACTTCATCTGGGTCTAAACGGATAATTTCTTTTTCGTGAAGCTTAGGCATTGGTACGAGAGCAGCAACATTCTTTTCGATGAGTTCACTTGTATAAAAGTAACTATAAAAACTTCTTAAAGCAGCCAATTTTCTTGCTTTTCCGCGTTCGTCATTGGTATAAATCCGATCTTCTTTTTCATAATAACTCAAATAATCTAGATATTCCTCGATGTCATCACGTTTTAGTGAATCCAGAATATCAATTTTCATAGAGGTGATGTCCGTATTTTTAAAAGAAGGATTTGCTTGTTTAACAAATTCAAAAAAAATACGTAAGTCTAGAGCATATCCGAGTCTGGTTCTAGAAGAAGTAGTAGGCTCGATTCCTCTAAAAAACTGCTTACAAAACGGTGGAAGAGTGTCAAGTAATGAGCGAAGCTTCAGCGTATTGGCATCATTTACTTTGCTGTGATAATTGTTCGATTTTTCCTTCAAGATCATTCCAACCTTTCGTACCTGAGTTTTTGATTGCTGTAAACATGCGTTCTTTTACTCCAGGATTCTCTGTAATCAGTTGCTTTAAAAGTTGTTTCGTATATTCTCGTTTTGTATTTCCATCTGCGGGACAGGGACTTTTCAATACCGTTAATTCATATTTGTTAATAAAACCAATAATGTCCATTTCGTTGATGTATAGAAGAGGGCGAATAACGCTTACATCCATGCGATCCAGATAGGTATATGGAGAAAATGTATGAAATCTACCTTCAAAGATCAAAGACATGAGCATAGTTTCTACAACATCATCCTTGTGATGGCCATAGGCTACCTTATTAAGATTAAGGCGTTTCATTTCTTCGTTTAATGCCCCTTTTCGCATTTTGGCACACAAAGAACAAGGATTAGATTCCTTGCGCTGATCAAAGACTATGGAAGCAATATCCGTTTTGATAATCGTATATTCAACACCAAGTGAATCACATAGCGCCTGCATTTTGGTTAAGTCAAGATTTTGAAACCCCAAATCAACAGTGAGAGCATGGATTTCAAATTTCTTAGGATAAAAACGTTTCAAACCATTCAGAGCATGTAATAATGCAATACTGTCCTTGCCACCTGACATGCCAACAGCAATACGGTCGCCTTCGTCAATCATTGCAAAATCATCTACTGCTTTTCTTGTATAACTTAATAATTGTTGTAATTTCATGTTGTATTCCAATCCAATCTGTTTATATGATTGTTAATAGTATAGCATAATTTATGGCTTCTGTGATATAATCAATTAGATATTTTGCTAGTGAAAAGGAGCTATTTCATGAACTATAAATGGGACAAAAAATTTTTACACTGGGGTACAACGGCACTATTAGTGATTATCGGAGGATTATCTTTTTATTATCTGCTATTTCGAGCTCAAAATCTCAAAAACAATATTGACGGCTTAATCAATATATTAATGCCAATTATTTATGGCCTGGTATTTGCTTATTTAATGAATCCAATTGTTAATAAAATAGAGAAGAAGATACTTATTCCTATTTTCAAAAAGACAAAAGCGAACCTTGCAAATCCAACAATTATCAAAATCATTCGTGGTATATCGATTTTCTTCACTCTAATTATTGTTTCTTTATTTCTATATGGATTTTTTGCTCT
>CAZWNX010000087.1:0-1564 GCA_964635395.1 uncultured Lachnospiraceae bacterium | reverse complement strand
GGACCATTTATTGGTGCGATCCCAAGTACAATTTTGATTTTAATGGTAAATCCAATTCAGGCCTTTTATTTTGTGATATTTATTCTTGCTCTACAACAATTTGATGGCAATATTTTGGGACCTAAAATTTTGGGCGACTCAACTGGTTTATCAAGTTTTTGGGTTATTGTTTCCATTACAATCTTTGGTGGATTCTTTGGAATTGTGGGAATTGCCATTGGTGTACCGACTTTTGCAGTCATCTATGCATTTATTAAGCGTAGGGTACATAACAAATTAAAAGAAAAGTCTCTTTCAGTCAGCACAAGTGATTATATTAACCTTGAACGCATAGAAGAGGGTGAGTATTTTCAGAAAAATCTTGAAGACCTTGCTGAAGAAACTATGATAGAAAATGAAAAGTAAATTGTTTGGACTATATAAAAATAACGGGAATAAAATAATTTTAGGCATTGAAAGGTAAAAAGAATCCTCAATGCCTAAAAAAATGGTTAATATGACTGAAATTAGGCATATTTTAATAAAAGTGGCACTAGAAGCCTAATATTTTCAAAAGGTCTTGCGATTTTAGGCTTTGGAGATAGAATAGAAACGCTAATGCCTAAAAGTGTATTGTATAATCGGATCAAAAAATACTATGTAAAATAGAAAATCAACATTCAAATAATTCTTCTACCATGCATTGTATTCGTTTCGAGTCAAGGGGATGTTGCAGTGTTTCATAAGTTGTGATGAGATTGATATTTGGGATGATTCCGTAATGACTAAATTGCTTTAATTTATGAAAGGTCTTATCACAGTAATTTGGAATATCCATCATTCCAAAATGTTCCCAATAGAGTATTTGTAAGGTAGAAGGGTTTAGAATTGTAAAATCAGGATAATAAGTAATGCCACCAAGTGTCATGGCACATTCATATCGATAGGGAAGATGATGTGTAAATAGTGTATTGGCAATAATAACTTCTGATTTGGAGCGAACATATTCGCCGGAAAGACACTTGTGTTGCAATTGATCGGGATATGTAGGATTCTTTTCATATTTTTCAAAAATCCAATTTTGATACGTATTAGGTGATAAAAGGGAATGCGAATTGAAATTGGCTGGAATAGAGGAAAAATCTGAGAAAAGTTTGAGAAAGGCTTCATCATTAAGAAGTAATGCAGACTTATTCGATAACTTTTGATATTTTGTAATAAAAGAATTGAGGAGTGTTAATTCTAGTAAATAATCTTCATAAAGTTGGGAATTATATTTTTTTCGAGCTAGTTCTATTGCAAGATTCTTTTCTTTTTTTGGTATATATGTGGAGATTTTACCATTGCTTTTATAGCATTTCACATAAGGACCGTGGTGCTTTAGTATGAGATGTTCTTTTGGGTAGTTAGCAAGTTTGTTTTTCAGATTTTCGATTTGAACTTGTAAGAAGTGACGTTGCTTAAGCATTTGTTGGTAGAAAATTTTAAATCACCTGACTTTCTAGAATGTTTATTTTTGAAAAGCAGTCTTTTTGATAGAATAAAGGAAATCTATTATTTTGTCAATTCAAGAAGTAATTAATAA
>CAZWNX010000086.1:6183-7715 GCA_964635395.1 uncultured Lachnospiraceae bacterium | reverse complement strand
ACAAAACCAAAGTGTGTTTTCAGGTTGTGCAGAGGAAGAAAAATCTGGTTTCTGACTTAGTAGGATGCATTCAAGTAAAAGTTTTTCGATACGATCCACTTCAGATAAATTATGAAAACCAGTGGAGACAATCTCAATTAAATCCCCTTCGCTGTCGCGTAAGTCCTCAACCTTGAAGATAATACTTCCAGAACCGTCCGAATTTCGAAGGGTCTGATAATGAGTGATGGATGCAAAATCAAAAGACGTTAATTGATAATCGCTTGAAGAAATAATCAAAGCCCGTTGATTGGTGATGGCATATAGAGTTTGTTTGGAGGGATTGGAACGATTGGGCTGTTTTGTGAACCAGCAAATTTGCTCACCGACTGATAACATGGAGGTTAATAAAGTTTGGTCAAACATAGGAACTCCTTAATGATTTTTATGGTTGTAATTATTTTATACCCTATCTAGTAGTTAGATGTAAATACCACAAATTGAATACACACTTCATGTAAAGAATACTTGACATAGAGTAATGGAAGATATACAATGGGTTCATAACAGTTAACACGATATTTAGTACAAGTTCGTTTTGTAAAAGAATAGGAGTGAGGATTGTGTCATATCAAGAAAAGAAAACCATTACATCCATTGTTTCGGGAATCTTGTTGCTAATAGCATATTGCATCTTTGCATATAGTAAACTAAAAGTAGGTATTGCCAGTGAGGGAGAAGTCACTTTTTGGGCAAAAACGATGCTGCTTTTTATTGTAATTGGTGTTGGATTTGTAATGGCACTAGTAACCTATCTGTTCAATTCGTCAGTAGTGGCATTGCTGCAGATTCTATTTTTTGCATTTGCACTTGGGTCGATTTTAGAGGGCGTTTTGCAGATTTACTATTATAGAAAGGGTGTTTGACGTGGCTAATAAAATTAAATTTAAAAATCAAATACGAACGCTACGTTTTTTTGCAAATGAAATGACGCAACAACAGCTTGCAGAAAAAGTAGGTGTTTCTAGACAAACGATATTAGCGATTGAAGCGGGTAAGTATTCGCCTTCTCTAGAGCTTGCATTTCAATTAGCAGATGTTTTTGGTTGTAAGTTAGAGGAGGTATTCCAGCGTGAAGAAGAACCCAAATAAGGACGCATTTACCAGAGAACTTAATGTGAAGGTGTGAGTGGTTTCAAAAAAGGAGATCATATTTTGGCAGACCTATCATCTTCGGGGATGGGCGGTTTTAGTGAATATGCCGTTGTACCTATGAATCAGCTTGTTCTTAAACCACAGGAATTAACGTTTCAAAGTGCGGCAGCCCTTCCAGTGGCAAGCGTGGCTGCGTTGCAGGGAATACGAGATCTTGGCAAGGTACAAAAGGGTGAAAAGGTACTCATTTATGGAGCTGGTGGAGGTGTTGGAATCTATGCCACCCAACTTGCCATCTATTATGGGGCGCATGTGAGTGCACTTTGTGGAACCAAACATGTAGAACTCCTTAAGATGCTAGGGGCAGAGAGGGTTCTGAATTATAAAATAGAAGATGT
>CAZWNX010000086.1:1544-6083 GCA_964635395.1 uncultured Lachnospiraceae bacterium | reverse complement strand
ATTCTTGATCAGCATTTTCCGGTATCGGAAACAATAAATGCCATACAATATCTCAAAGGAGGCAGTGCAGTTGGGAAAGTAATCATTGAGATGAACACAATATAGTTGATACAATATAATGCACAAACGAACAATAAAACGGGTTGATAATTTATTAGAGGGAGTGTATAATTTTTAAGTTGGCATGGGCGTGTTTTAGGTGCTTAGGCTTAAGTTAAAGAAAAGAGGTTTTGAGATGAATTTGATATCAATTAGAGACATTTTTAAGAACAAAGAACAGTATATGAACAAAGAGATTACGATTGGTGGATGGGTGCGTTCTAACAGAGATGCGAAGAATTTTGGATTCATCGTAATGAATGATGGAACCTTTTTTGAGCCACTTCAGATCGTATATAGTGAAGACAAGATGAGTAATTTCTCGGATATAACAAAAGTTGGCGTTGGAGCAGCACTTGTTGTAACAGGTGTTCTTACACCGACACCACAGGCGAAGCAGCCATTCGAGATTCAGGCAACACAAGTGATGATAGAAGGGGATTGTCCTAGTGATTACCCACTACAGAAGAAACGTCACACCCTTGAATACCTTCGTACAATTTCACATCTTCGTCCTAGAACCAATACGTTTCAGGCAGTATTCAGAGTTCGTTCATTAGTTGCATATGCGATTCATCAGTTCTTCCAAGAACGTGATTTTGTCTATGTACATACTCCAATTATCACAGGAAGTGACTGTGAAGGAGCTGGCGAGATGTTTAATGTGACGACGTTAGATCTTAACAACATTCCACTTACCGATGATGGAAAAGTGGATTTTACACAGGACTTCTTCAAAAAGCAGACTAATTTGACGGTGAGTGGACAGTTAAATGGGGAAACCTATGCAATGGCATTTAAGAATATCTATACCTTTGGACCTACTTTTCGAGCAGAAAATTCCAATACAACCCGTCATGCAGCAGAATTTTGGATGATTGAACCAGAGATTGCATTTGCAGATTTAGATGACGATATGATGCTTGCAGAAAGCATGATTAAATACATTATTCATTATGTACTTGAGAATGCACCAGAAGAGATGGAGTTCTTTAATCAGTTTATTGACAAGGGATTAATTGATCGTTTGAAAGCGGTTGCAAGTTCTGATTTTGGTAGAGTAACGTATACGGAAGCCATTGAACTACTTGAAAAACACAATGATGAGTTTGAGTATAAAGTATCATGGGGATGTGATCTTCAGACCGAAAATGAACGTTATCTTACAGAACAGATCTTCAAACGCCCTGTATTCGTAACGGATTATCCAAAGGAAATCAAAGCATTTTACATGAAATTAAATGAGGATAATAAAACAGTAGCAGCAATGGATTGTCTCGTTCCAGGAATTGGTGAAATCATTGGAGGAAGCCAAAGAGAAGATGACTATGATAAATTGGTTGCTCGTATGCAAGAGTTAGGATTAAATACTGAGGATTATGATTTCTATCTAGATCTTCGTAAGTATGGTTCAGCTCGTCACGCAGGATTTGGACTTGGATTTGAACGTATTATGATGTATCTTACAGGAATATCCAATATCCGTGACGTGATTCCATTTCCAAGAACGGTTAATAATTGTCAGTTATAAGATGAGAAAGAGGGCATAAGAATGGAACGTTTTGTAGTACCACAGGGTTATAAATCTCCACAGAGCATTAAGGACACAGAGATTGCGATTAAAGAAGTAAAAGACTATTTTGAACGTGCGCTTTCGGATGCACTACATTTGAAACGTGTATCAGCTCCATTATTTGTTACACCAGAAAGTGGTCTTAACGACAATCTCAATGGTGTTGAACGCCCAGTTGCATTTGGGATCAAAGAACAAAATGACCGTACTGTTGAAATTGTACATTCTCTCGCAAAATGGAAGAGAATGGCACTTGGAAAATATGGTTTTGAAAAAGGTGAAGGACTTTATACGGACATGTCTGCAATCCGTCGTGACGAAGAAACCGACAACATCCATTCTATTTATGTAGATCAGTGGGACTGGGAGAAAATCATTGATAAATCCGAGCGCAACCTAGAAACTTTGAAGGAAACCGTATTTCGTATCTATATGGCAATTAAGCAGACGGAATATTATATGTGTGGCAAATATCATTTCATGGATCCATTTTTACCAAATGAAATTTCGTTTGTAACAACGCAGGAATTAGAAGACCGCTTTCCAGATAAGACTCCAAAAGAAAGAGAAAATCTGATCGCAAAGGAAAAGGGAGCAGTTTTTCTTATGCAGATTGGTGGAGCATTAAAAGGTGGAGAGAAGCACGACGGGCGAGCTCCTGACTATGATGACTGGACGCTGAATGGTGATATTATTGTATATTATCCAGTGTTAGATATTTCACTTGAGCTTTCATCTATGGGAATTCGTGTTGATGAAGATGCTCTTACAAAACAACTTGAAATTGCAGGTTGTCCAGAACGTAGTGAATTACCTTTCCAAAAAGCTATTTTAGAACAGAAACTACCATATACCATCGGTGGTGGAATCGGACAAAGCCGTATCTGTATGTTCTTCTTACACAGAGCACATATCGGAGAGGTTCAAGCATCTATTTGGCCAGAAGAAGTTATGGAAGAAGCTAAAAAGTTGGGCGTGAATATTTTATAGGGTTTAATAATGTTAATGATTAAAACCAGTTACTCGAATTTTTCGAGTAACTGGTTTTAGACTGTAGACAAAGGCTCTAATAAGAAGGTCTTTGGGATTTTTCACTCGATTTTTTTAGGCATTGATAGCTATTTTTCTTCTCAAAAGCCTAATTTCTGGCGTTTGTTGGCTTTTTTTAGGCGTTGGAACTTATTTCCTTACCAAAAAGCCTAATTTTCGATATATATCAGTTATATTTAGGCATTGGAGCCCATTTTTCTATTCAAAAGCCTAATTTCTAACACCGAATACCTCTATAATGTCCCCCATATGGTGGACACACAGAAATTCAATATTTACCTAATTTTTCTGGTAGACTCTTTGTCTACAGTTTAAAACCAGTTACTCGAATTTTTCGAGTAACTGGTTTTTTTGATTGTTTTGGATGGAGTGAAATGATTAGCAAAAAGAAATGCACTAATTGGTACAAAAATATTGCAAACTAAAGGAAATTAGTGTACCATTATATTGTAAAGGGGTGGTGTATTGAATAAGTATTATAATCAGAATTATGCATATGAGGAAATTGGGCTCATACTTGATAAAATAAAGGCCTGCGTTAAAACGGATCGTTTTTCAATTGCGGTGGGCGAAAATAGGCAAGAAAACATTTGTTTTATCAATCATTACAATATAAATAGTAAGAAACAAAGAAAAATATTGCTAGATCTTAAGATGGAAGATTTTTGTCATACTTTGAATAATACAAAAGTCGGATATGAGTATGAATTATTATATGTTTTTGTACCTAGAGTGCAACTGTATAATGTTGATGGTGAAGAAGAGATGACAAGTATTTATATAAAATTTAATTTGATTGAACTGGGGAATGGAAATAGAGTTGTAGTAATATCATTTCATAAACCAAATAAGACAATTGATTATTTGTTTAAGTAAGTGTTTTGGGAGGAGGCATGGCTATGAGTAGAAATTTAGTGTTCTGTGAAGAGTGTAGAAAAGAAGTGGATTACAAAATTGTTGATAAAGAGATGGAAGATTCACTTAAAGGTGAAACGTATCGTTATATGGGAAAAGAAGCATATTGTATGGAATGTGGTGTGCAGGTCTATGTTGCGAAGGTGAATGATTATAATCTTAAGGCTTTATACGATACTTTTCGTAAGCAAAAGAATATTGTGTCGATTGAGACGATCCAGGCAATTCCTGATAAGTATGGAATTGGAAAACGCCCCCTTTCTTTGCTATTAGGATGGGGAGAACATACCTTTTCACGATACCTTGAAGGAGATATGCCTACAAAACAGTATTCAGATATGTTGCAAAAAATATATGATGAACCTGCTTATTACAGAACAATTTTGGAACGTAATAAGAGTAATTTAAAAAATTCTACAACTTATAATAAAAGCAAGAGAGCAGTGGATGCACTACTTGGAAATTCAGGAAAAGAAATGACAAAGATGGAACTTGTGATAGAATATTTGCTCAATCAATGTGAAGATATTACGCCGTTGGCACTTCAAAAAGCACTATACTATGTTCAGGGATTTTATTATGCTTTTAACAGTGATTTTTTATTTTCAGAAGACTGCGAAGCATGGTTGCATGGTCCTGTATATCGCGATATTTTTGCCAAATATCGTGACTACAAATATGATCCTATTGATGGTGCAAAGCAATTTGATGCTACCATATTTTCTTCATCAGAAAAAGCAATACTAGACAGCGTTGTTAAACATATCTGTTGTTATAGTGGAAAAGTGCTTGAAAATTTTACACATGTTGAAGAACCTTGGTTGGAGACAAGAGGTGATCTTGCAGAAAATGTATCATCTGATCGAGTTATTTCAAAAGAACTAATCGGCAAGTATTTTAGC
>CAZWNX010000086.1:0-1444 GCA_964635395.1 uncultured Lachnospiraceae bacterium | reverse complement strand
ATTTCAAGTAAGTCAAACGTCTCTTCTAAGGAGGTCATATTGCAGATGCGATTTAGCTTATAGAGCTTGAATTCATTGGAGTCATTATCCAAACCGAGAAAATACCAATTGGACCACTGGAAAACAATCAAATACGGGTCCACGATCAAGTTGCGTTCCCCTTTATGATTGCAGTATAAAAATGAAACTTTGCGATTGTGATCAATACATGATTGCAAAAGTTCGATTTTGGGAGCAAGAGTATCTTTGTGATGAGAGGACAAGTCAATCATGATGTTGTTTTTCAGTAAAAGGGAATTCTTATTGGCAGTAAATTTCTGAATGATGGTTTGGTATTTTGTACTCTTTGTAACGCTATCAAGAGAAGATAAACCGAGGAGAATGGACCTTAGTTCTTTATCTGAAAACAATGTTTTCTCGATTTTATAGTCATCCATAATGGTAATTCCACCATTTGCGCCCTGCATCGTAACGACTGGAACTCCAGCTTTGCAGAGGTCTTCAATATCCCTGTTAATGGTTCTTCTAGACACCTCAAATCTTGCGGCAAGCTCAGGAGCTGTTACCTTTTCTTTTTGTAGAAGAATAACAAGAATACCAACTAATCGATCTATTTTAATACGAACACCACCCATCCATATGTTTATGTATTCTGATTGCACTCATTGTAAAGCCAAGAATATCGTAACATAAGCGAAGATTTTTCGCCAATAATTTTGTGGGACTTGTTTTGACTAGTTTGGGGGGATTTTTGACAGATTCAGAAATAAAATTGGCGAAAATACGATGGTGAGAACTATATAGGACAATGTACGAGGATAATAGGAATTGTAGAGGTAGAGGGTTAGGAAAAAGGGGTTTGGATAACAAAAGGAAAAGCAAAAAAAGGAGGAAAAATCATGAATGAAACAATTACAGTTACCGGAAAAGGGAAACTTTCTATTCCAGCAGATATGATCGAAATTAGAATTACGATTGAAACAACCCAGTATAGTTATGAAAAAACGATGAGTGAAGCGGCAGAACAATTGGCAGCTCTGCGAAAGGAATTAAAGCGAGAAGGGTTTGAAAAGGAAGACATCAAGACGAGTTATTTTAACGTCGAAGTAGAGTATGAAAGAATCAAAGGAAATGATCAGTGGTTTGAAGAATTTGCAGGATATAAGTGTAAGCATAAACTCGTTATTGAATTTCCATCAGATAGCAAGAAACTTGGGCGTGTTCTAAGAAGAATCGAGAAATGCCAAGCCAACCCTGAATTCTCAATCTATTACACAATCAAGGACCTAGAAGGCGCGAAGAATCAACTCTTAGCAAAGGCGGTAGAAGATTCTAAGGTAAAAGCACAAATATTAGTCAAAGCAGCTGGAGTAAACCTTGGAAAAGTCAAGAACATTCAATATGCATGGACCGATGTCAGAGTCTATAGTCGAGAGTATGAATA
>CAZWNX010000085.1:5843-7750 GCA_964635395.1 uncultured Lachnospiraceae bacterium | reverse complement strand
TTTGCAATCTGTAGAATTAAACGAGGGACTTGTAACCATTGGAAACAATGCATTTTATAGTGCTGGAATGGGAGGGATCAATTCATATGGAAAAATCATATATAGTACACTTACCATTCCTAGTACAGTATCTTACATAGGAGCAGGAGCATTTAAAAATTGTGATTACCTAGATACTGTGAATTTTTTAAACGGAAAGATTCAGCTTTTGGAGTGGGGAGCAAGCTATGGTGATGCAAGCACTTTTGCAAATTGCGATCGTCTAAAAACAGTATATCTACCTGATAGAGCAACAAATTTACGTTATAAAAGTTTTGAATATTGTAAAAATCTCGCAACTATATATATTCCCAAAAATGTAACAACATTTGAAAATGATATTTTTTATGGATGTGATTTAACCAAGCTTGTGATTTACGGAGATACCGGTTCGGCGGCAGAAACACATGCAAAAGCAAATAAGATTAGGTTTAAAAATAAGTTAGATTTAGGTCTTTATGCAAAATCAATTGCTCTAAATAGAAGTAAACTCTATTTTGCAGGGGCAGAGTCAATGGGTGACCAAGTATCTTTGCTTGCTACCATTCTTCCATCCACCGCACAGAATAAGGCCGTAGAATTCACATCAACGAATACTTCGGTAGCAACAGTAGATGCAAAGGGTGTGGTAACCGTTGTTGGATATGGGGAAACCGATATTGTGGCAACTTCGCTTGGTAACAGCGAAATCACTGCAAGCTGCCAGGTAGAAGTTAATCGCAAGTGGACAGAAGAAGAACTGAATACTCTCCGCGATTTTATGGAAACAAATAATGATTACACCGTATTATCCAATGTATATCAAAATATTCAAGAATTAGTTATTGTAGCACCTGAGGGAATTACAGCAAAGTGGAAACTTCCATATGGAGTGGAAACGGGTGCCAATGAATATGATATGTGTATCAGCAAGGACGGTTATCAGGATGCAGTTCTTGAAGATGTTACAGTAACTGGCATTACAGTAACTGGAATTGTCATGAATGCGAAAAAGACTATTCAAGTGGGTAAGGAATCGACAGCTTCTGTTGTCATTCTTACAGAAGGTGGCAGTATTTCCAATGAAGACTACCAGATTGAATGGAGAAGTGCATGTGCTACAAATGTAAGCGCAACAGTAGATTCTAAAGATTCTTTAAAAGCAGTTTTAAATGCTTATAAGCCAAATAAGGAAACGGCGATTACTGCTAAGGTTGTATTAAATAGAAATGGGCAAGCTGTTTCTGTAGCAACTGCTGATAAAGGCATTACTTGGTTTGAAAGTAGTGTGAAAGTTGTGGGAACGGATTATGCAATTGCAGATCATATTAGTATAACTGCAACGCAGAATGGTTCGGATGTAAAGTTATCAGAACTTAACAAACTTCTTAACATTGAAGGAACTCCTGTATATGAATTAGATGCAACCGTTTCTGGAAATGGAGAACCTATTTCGAATGCAGCTTTAACGTGGAAATCAAGCAACACTAAGATAGCAAAGGTGGTTGCAACAAAGGATGGGAAAGTAACGTTAACGGTACTTGGTAAGGGGAGTTCTACAATTTCAGTTGTAGCTGCAAAGAATGGTGGTTATACTGAGTCCTTTAAGATTACAGTGAAGGACAGTACCCCTAGATTAGAAACAAATGCAATTACCATGAATGCGTATCGTGTAAATCCAGAAACGAAGCTTAAAATGTATGCATCTGATGAATATGCTGTAGACGAAGCAAGTCTAGAGTTGGTGGATGCTAAAACTGGGGAAGCGACACCATTTGAAATAACAAAAGATAGCGATGTCAGTGTAAGAATTACTGTAAAAGAAGGCAAAAGCATTTCGAAGGGTACGTATGCTTTGAATATTTTAGCCAAGACGAGTGCCAAGGAAG
>CAZWNX010000085.1:0-5743 GCA_964635395.1 uncultured Lachnospiraceae bacterium | reverse complement strand
ATTTCGAAGGGTACGTATGCTTTGAATATTTTAGCCAAGACGAGTGCCAAGGAAGTAGAAAGTCACAAACTTCCAATTAAGATCAAAGTGGAAGAGAAGTCACCAAAGATTACAATTAAACAAAAAGCAATTGACTTATATTCCACAGATAGCCGTGGAAAAATATCCATTACAACTGATTCAAGCGTAAGTATTAACCAAATCACATATATCCCAGATGCTGGAATTGGTTCTCCAAGATTGGTACAGGATACAAATACAACCGATGAACATGCTATTTTTGTAAAATCAGAGAATTTAACAGCAACAAATTACAAAAAGACTGGGGTCAATGGAACTCTAGTTGTTAAATTTGATGGTTATAAGGACGTAGCATCCTATTCAAAGAGTATTAAACTATCTGCCAACAATAAGTTGCCGATTATTAAAGCCATAGCGCAATCGCCAACACTGTATCCTGGTACATTAGCAGACGCTACTATGATTTCGTTATTTAACAATAACGAAGGGGAAGAAATTCTAAAGGCAAATGGCTACAGTGTGGGAGTGTCAGAATTGACAAAATACGATTTTGATGCTACAGATGTTGAATCTGGGCACCAAGTAGAAGCGGTTGCAGGAGCAAAAAGCGGAAGCCTAGTTTATACAATTACAAACGAAAACTGGATTAGTGGTGTGAACGTGACTTCCAAGTGCGCATTAAAGATTGGAAAGGTGCCAGCACTTACTTTCAACACCAAGAAACTTGTTTTAAATACAGCTTATACGACTGATCAATATGATGCTGTATCCGTGGACACATTTATCAAAGGCTTTGAAAATGTGGAATTTGATTCTGTCAAAACACAGATTGTTGGAAAAGATGCAAAATCTTCAAAAGTGTTAGAAGACGGTGCATTGGAGTTGTATCTAGAGGATGGAGCAATGAAAGCAGGAATCGTGAATGGAGAATACTTCACCAAAACTGGTGACTATTCATACATTGTGACGGCTTACTCAAAAGAAAATCAGCCTGTAAGAGGAACACTTAAATTGTCTGTAGTACTTAAGAAAAGTACTGCATCGGTTTCCTTTAAATTAAAAGGAACCATCAATCCTATAGATCGAACGGGAACCTATGTCATAGCAGCACCTACAGTGAAGAATTACACGGGAACTATTGAAGAAGCGAATCTGTATGGTATGAATGCAGGTAAGTTTGAAGCAAAAGTTAAAAATGGAAATGTCTGTATTTATGCCAAGGATAATGCTGTAATCAAAACGGGTGCCAAATATCTATTAAAGGCATATGTAACACTAGATTCCGGAGTTTCATTTCACACAAGTGTAACGGTTACCCCAAAACAGAAGAACCCAAAACTTACCCAAAGTTCAAAGAACATTGTGTTGTTTGAAACCGCAAAAGGTCTAGCCAATGCATCAAATATCAAGATAGATGTTGCAGATAATACGATTGGAACTATTAAAAATATAAGTCTTGCAGCCCCTTCGGATACTTTTGGATATGATTTACCAAAGATAGGTGATATTGGATACATTTATGTGAAGGATACTGCATCTTTAGTTCCAGGGAAGACATATACAGTAAAACTTGCAGTTACTTTTGAGGGAGATGCTGTGAACGCCAAACCTTCCTATGTAACAATCAAGGTCAAATATTGTAAGTAGTGATTCACTATTTCTACATTAATATAAGAGCTGCAGAGTATTCTGTGGCTCTTAAATCAGTACGGCAAGCTAGATCCCGTCTTCAATTGAAATAATCCACCTGTTCTTAGATGGAAATGGACCCGTGGGAAGACTTTTAATAGCATTTTATATTCCCAAAGATCAAATAGGAACGGTTTGGCATGTGTTTGATATAACAGAGGATGGAGTAGTAGCAATTAACGAGTTTTATAATAGTAGCAGCGCGGGGGGAGTAAAATGATTACGTATTCAAAACTAAATAGAGTCCTGTTCGTAAGTATTGTAGTTACAATGTTGTTGACAGGATGTGCAAGTGATAAGGATACGAGTCATTATGCACGAACGATCTATAATCCAGAAGATATGCCAGAAATTACTTTTATGTGTTTTACAGATTGTGCAGAGGTTGCAGATGATGGCGATGTTGTCTATGAAATAATATTTTATGATAATAAGGGAAACATATATTTTTCGGATGATCCAGAGGTTTGTTTAAGCGAATACATGGAGATGACAAAGGCATTTAAAGAAGGAAAATACGATAATAAAATGTCACTTATAGGAACTTGTGATGTAAATGAATTATTTAAGAACTATCGAAAACTATGTAAAATATCTAAAATGGATAATTATAAACTTATATATCCAGAAGAACAGATTACTGATCCAGGCGTTAATATTTATTGGTATGGAATTTATTACAATAGGACTAAAGAAATTGAGATACTTACGTTACATGATCGCAATACAGACGGAGATCATGAGGCCAATGATGAGCGTGCAACAGAAATCTACGAATGGTTTGAAGAAAATATTTCAAAGGAAGTAGAGTAAAAATTTTATTGTTTTTATTTATTTGCAACAATAAGTTTATACCAAGAAACTTGATAAGCTAAACCTCTCACGCAAGTGATGTGTCCCATGGGGAGATAGTTTATAAACGAAAGTTGTAATAGTGGCTGAAATTCTTGATCTCTAGAATTCGGCCACTTACTTTTTATTCATTCTGATATAGAATTTGAGTTTGCTACATGGATATCACCATAACTTAAGATTTATCCACCGATGTTAACACCTTGACGGATTTCATATATATGTAAGTGAAACAGAGTTACTTAATACTATAATTCAACCCGAGGTTGATTTGATTTGTTTATTTCACTTGGAAAGTTATTGAATATTAAGCTAGTCCAATCTATGATAACAATAGTAAATGATAGAAGGAGATTGCTGCATGAATCATAATATTGGTCGTTTTATTGCAAAGAAGAGAAAAGAACTTGGACTGACCCAGCAAAAACTTGCGGAGAAATTGAATGTTTCTTTTCAAGCTGTTTCAAAATGGGAAAATGGAACATCCATTCCGGATACATTGTTGTTGACACAATTAGCATGTGTGCTAAAAACTTCGGTAGATACTCTTGTGGGATATAAGGTGGCGCCAGTTACTGAATACGAGAAAAAGTACAATGGTCAGGACTATTATTGGGGAATTACACCTAATAGATTATGCTATGAAGTTATGAAGCTTAAACCACCAGTTAAACCATACAGGGTATTGGATATAGGATGCGGAGAAGGAAAAGATGCTGTGTTTTTAGCAAAAAACGGATACATTGTTTCTGCTTTTGATGCAGCGAAAAAAGGATTGGAAAAAGCAAGGGAATTAGCACAGCTACATCATGTGGATGTGAATTTTTATCAAGCGAATATAAATGAATATGAACTAGTGGATGATTATGATATTATTTTCTCGAGTGGAGTATTTCACTATCTTACACTGAATAAGAGAAAACAATTTGTTCAAAGTCTTAAAGAACATACTACTGCGAATGGAATACATGCGCTCAATGTATTTGTCGAGAAACCATTTATTGAGTCTGCACCAGATCGCGAGGAAGCAGAACAAATGAATGAGCCTTGGTATTCGGGAGAACTAATGGGGTATTATCACGATTGGGTGTTTAATGAATATGTAGAAGAGATTTTTGATTGTAGTAGTGGTGGAATACCACATAAACATTGTATGGATAGAATGATTGCAGAAAAATTCTTGGGTTAAATTTTTGCGTGGCCTAGAAATGGATTTTTGTGTTTTGGGGGAGTAAATAATGATTTTTTCAAAACTAAAAAATGTCTTATTTGTAAGTATTATATTGGTAATGATATTGAGCGGATGTGTGAGTGATAGGGACACGAGCCATTATGTAAAAACAAGCTATAGTCCAGAAGATATGCCTAAAATCGTTTTCACCTGTCGAACAGATTATTCAGAGATAGCAGAGCGCGATGAAATACAATCTGAAATTACTTTTTATGATAATAAAGGTAATATTTATTTTACGAGTGATGTGTATGTATGTGATATGAATTATGAGGAGCGAAATAAGGCATTTGCTGAAGGAAAATTTGAGGATAAATTAGTACTTATAGGAACATGCGATGCTGCGGAATTGTTTGAAAACTACAAAAAGCTGTGTAAAATCGGTGAAAACGGAGAGTATGAACTAATATATCCGTCGGACAGTATATCTGATCCTAGTGTCAGGTATAGATGGGCAGGCATCTATTATACAAGAGATTCTGTTTTAGAGTATGTTGTTTTACGTGAAGAGGACAAGTATACTAATTACGAGGCCAATGATGAACGTGCAACGCAAATCTATGAATGGTTTGAAGAAAACATGAACTACGATTTCAGGAATTACTGAAGCTATCAATATGGTATTGAAGATGAGTTAAAAAGGGGAAATAGTATATGCCAATAAAAATTGATTATTTGGGACACAGCGGTTTTTTTGTTGAAACGGACAGCCGATTGCTATTGTTTGATTATTATTATGGAAATCTATCGTTTTTGAGGGAGAGGGCAAACGAAAAGCCACTGTTTGTGTTTGTGAGCCATGCTCATAAAGATCATTTTAATACGGAGATATTTTCGTTGGCAGACACGAAGCATCGAACGAAATATCTCATGTCATTTGATGTCAAGGGAAATCCGGTGGTTCCACAAAACCTTGATGTTCATTATTTGGATGCTGACAGGACATACGAGATTGACGGATTGGGTGTGGTGATGACACTTCAATCTACAGATGAGGGCATTGCCTTCCTTATCAAGACTACGAGTGAAACACTGTTTCACGCGGGAGATTTTCATTTGTGGGATTGGCCGGGAGAAGATCCAGACTGGCTTGTTGGGCAGGAGACTGTTTTCAAGCGCGAGATTGGAAAACTTGTGGGTACGCCCATTGATATCGCTTTCGCTGTTCTGGACGGTCGTTTAAAGGAAAATTACGCAAAGGGTATGGAACTTATTTTGTCAACCCTGCAACCGCGGTATATGCTACCAATGCACTTTTGGAATGACAGAAATATAGTGGACAGGTTTAGAGAGCTTCCAGCATCGAAGGAAGCAGAAACAATTATGCTAGATACTACTAAAGAAACCCATTGGGAACTATAATATTGGAGTAAAAGAAGGGTGGTAAAGAAGGGAGATGCACTTTGATTAATCGGTATGTTGCTTTTTTGCGAGGTATAAATGTAAGTGGGAAAAACAAAATCAGTATGGCCAAGCTAAAAGCCGAATTTGAGGCTGCTGGTTTCTTAGATGTTTCCACGTATCTAAATAGCGGCAATGTTGTATTTACATCTGAAACAGACAATGCGAAGTCTGTTATAGAAAAAATGATAGTTGACAAGTTTGGCCTTGAAATACAGGTTTATGTTATCGGAATAGAGGAGCTAAAAGAGATACTGTCACATTCTCCACAGTGGTGGAATTCTGGGGATAACGATAAGTATGACAATCTAATTTTCATTCTATCCTCTGAAACTTCAGAAGAACTATGCACGTTGGTGGGAGAACCATCAGAAGGACTTGAAACAATACAGATTTATAAGAATGTAGTTTTCTGGACGTTTGACAGAAAAGCATATCAGAAATGCAACTGGTGGAAAAAGACGGCTAATGCGAGTATTTCCAAGAAGCTTACCATACGAACCGCACTTACCGTGATTAGGGTTTGCAAGTGAAACAATAAATTGGGGG
>CAZWNX010000084.1:0-7804 GCA_964635395.1 uncultured Lachnospiraceae bacterium | reverse complement strand
TTATTGAATTTTCAAGGTGCATATACACTTATTGAAGTGCGAAGTTTGAGTTACTTATTTTATTACTACTTATTTCATTTGAGCTTACCGTATTACTACTTACTTCATTTGAACTCAATGTTTCTTCTTCATTGCTTATTTCTAGTTTAGTTGGTTCTTTTACTATTTGATCTGAACAACCAACTAAGTTTAGTGATGATGTTCCTAGTAGAAACATTGTTCCATATATAGCTAATCTTTTTTTAACTTTATTTTTTATTTGATTTTGCATATTTTTCTTTGAAGTTTTCCTATACGTTTATAAACTCTAATGCGTGTCGTCTAGACGCACATAAAAAATGACCCTTCCATAAAAGGGCCAAAATACTTTTTATCCTTTTACCGAACCAAGTGCAACACCTTGTACAATATTCTTTGATAGTGCTAAATATACAACTACCACTGGGAAAATTGCAAATGCAATTAACATATACACCTGTCCTAAGTCGAATTTTAAGAAGTCAGCACTTCTTAACATAGCAATCAAAATTGGAAGAGTCTTGCGATCTTTCTCAGTCAAAATTAGCGCTGGCATAAAATAATTATTCCAAGAAGCCGTAAAAGTAAAGATTGCCTGAACCGCTATCGCTGGTTTTAAAATTGGCAATACAATCACATTATAGGTTGCAAATTCATTGGATCCATCAATTCTCGCCGCTTCAACAATTTCAAGTGGCAATGAACTCTCCATATATTGTTTCATAAAGAAAAATACAATTGGAGCTGCAATCGACGGCACAATCAATGGATAATATGTGTTATCGAGTTTCATTGCATTCATCAAACGAATGAATCCAATTGCAGAAACTTGGGTTGGAACCATCATAATCATCAAGATAAATGTAAATGCAGCCTTTTTCCCTTTAAAATCATAGCAATGAATTCCGTAAGCCGTTACCCCCGAAAAATAGGTTGAAACCACTGCTGTTAGACCCGCAACAAAAAGGCTGTTAAACAATGATCTAAATACAGGCAAGTTTTGATTTGCGGATAAATTTGCAATATTCTTAAATAGATATTTTTTAGGAAGTAGTGAAAAGCCTCCTGCAATTTCCGAGTGCATTCTTGTTGAGTTAATCAATAATATGTAAAAGGAGAATAAACAAAGTATCGACAAAACAACTAAAAAAATGTAACCGATAATTCTTCTTAGCATAAGCACAGTGTTTTCACTCTGGGCTCTTTTTTGTTTTTCAGTCATGTTCTACCTCCTTTTCTTCAGTCTTTGTAAGTGTACGATATACTACAAAACTTAATATCGCCGTAAATATAAACAACATTACCGATAATGCTCCAGCCATACCAAAATTCTTATTTGCTAGATGGCTATTCAAGAACATAATCAATGTTTTGGATGTCGCATTTGGATTTCCCGATCCATTGGTTAAGATCTGCGGAACATCAAACATCTGCACACCACCGATTAAGGAAGTAATTACAACATATACTAGAATTGGTTTTAATAATGGCATTGTAATATAGCGGAAGATTTGCAGCGATCTTGCTCCATCCACTTCAGCGGCCTCAAATAGTGATACATCAATTCCCATCATACCAGCCATTAAGATAATTGTTGTATTACCAAACCACATTAAGAAGTTCATCAGTGCAATCAACCCTCTAGTTCCCCACACAGTTGCAAGGAAACGTATTGGTTCATGGGTTAAACCCGACTCTTTTAATATTATATTTACTGGTCCACCATCCGAGAAAACGGTAAAGAACAACATCGAAAAAGCAGATGCCATGATTAAGTTTGGCATATAAATAACTGTCTTAAAAAAAGTCTGCCCCTTTAATTTCAAACGAAGATCTGTAAACCAAGCAGCTAATATCATCGAAACTATAACCTGTGGTAAAAATCCCAATATCCATACAACTAACGTATTCCATGAATAGGTAAACATATCACCACCAGAAATTAGTTTTGCAAAATTTGCAAATCCAACAAATTTTGGTCCAATATGCGTTAACTGAGACATGTAATTTTCAAAGAAACTATTGTAGAACGTGGAAAATAATGGGACCAGTGAAAAGATTGTGTATATCAAAAAAAACGGAAGAATAAATACATACCCCAATTTTGTGTAACTAACACAACTCGATTTCTTTTTTGTCATATAATCACCTCATTATATTGGACCCAATGAAAGGCCTTTTCGTCATATACAGGATGAAGCCCTTGGGGCCTCACCCTGCAATTTTTATTATTATCTAATATTACCGTATTACTTACTCTACTGAAAGTTCTGGATATTTTACTACGATAGCTTTTTGGAAGTTTTCAATTGCAACTTCTTTTGTAACGTTTCCATCAAAGTAATCTTTCATAGCTTTTTGGAATTCTTCGTTACATCCTTGATCATATCCTGTGATGTTAGCCATTGAAATTGTTGGAGCTGCTGCTGCAAATTTTTCAATAACGTTTTGTCCACCAAGGTACTTGCTAGAAAGTGAGTCTGGTGCTCCTACAGCTGCCATTGCTTCCATAGCTGGTTGATTGTTAACGAAGTCACCTTTCTTGATAGCGATATCTTTCATGATGTCTTCAGTTGCTGTAATTTTAACCATGATATCTTTCACTAAGTTAAGGTTATCACTTCCTACAGCACCAGCAACCCATGTTCCACCCCAGTTATATCCTTGAGGTCCTTCAACAGCTGCCCAATCACCGAAAGCTCCGTTTCCAACTTCATTTGGGCCTTCTTTATCATCTTTAGAGTTTCCAACCATTACAAAGTCAATACCCCAAGCTGGGAAGAAATATCCGAATACATCACCTTTTGATGATTGTCCTTTAGCCCAGTTTTCATCCCATAAAGAAGTTTTGTTGTTATATCCTTTATCTGTAAACTCTTTCGTTTGGTCAACCCATGCCATTAAGTTTTCATCAATTACAACTTTTTTATCAACAACCCATGGAGATTTTGCATTGTTTTGGAATACTCTGTAAGAATCATCGTATCCAGAAACCATTTTGTATCCTTTAGCTCCAACTTCAGCTGCTGCTGCATTGAATTTGCTCCAATCAGATAATTTAGCTTGGATATCTGCTGGTTCTTCTGTTCCAAATACATCTTTAGCGATTGAACGTCTGTAGATATATAATCCAGGACATCCCTGCCATGTAGTTCCTTTTTGAGCTCCGTTAGCATTTGTAACAACATCTTTTGTATATTGATATTGGTTTGCTAAGTCAGCATCTGTGATTCCTAAATCTTTTTTAATGTCTAATGTGTAATCAGAGTTAACATACTTAAGAGCGTAATCTGCTTCGAATAAGAAAAGGTCGATTTTTTCATCTGCTGCAGCATCTGCTTGTGCAAGTAATGATTCGTCTAATTTGTTTTGGTATGCATTGTCCTGGCTAGGTGTGATTACCCAGTTAACTGCGATTTCGCCAATTTTGCCAGTTCCATCTCCATTGTCAGTATAATCAGGGTAAAACTCTTTAACACGTGTTTGGAATTCATCATTCCAGCAGTAGATGTTTAATACTTTTCCAGTATCTGCTTTGTCATCAGCACATCCAACTAATAAAGTTGCGATCATTGCTGTTGAAAGTAAAACACTTAATAATTTCTTTTTCATTCTTCTTTGTTCCTCCTCTAAAGATTGTTTGAAATAAGTATTGGTTTGTTGTACTTCTATATTTAATACTGTCATGCAGTATAAATATCAAATTCATTGTTCTTTAATCCTGTTTTTGTCATAGACTGTTTCGCCAATTTCAAGGTCGCCTTTTACTAGAACTCTTTCAATAATTGTAGATTTTGGCTTTTCAATAAGTGAGATCAGCTTTTCTGCTGCAATCCTACCAATATTACGAGTATCTTGATTAACCGTTGTAAGTCTAGGTCGAATCATTTTGGCAAGTTCAATTCCATCATATCCAACAATCGACAAATCCTCAGGTATTCTCATCTTCCTTGCTCGTATTACATTCATGCCCCCATATGCCGAAAAATCATCTGGATATAAAATGCAAGTTGGTGGTTCTTTCAAATCAAGTAGTTCTTCCGTCCTTCTAGCAGCCATTGCCACATCTCGATACGCTGATTGCTTTAAGTATTCTTGATGTTGTAAAAGATTCATTGACTCGAGAAAGTTGTAATAACTTGACACCCTGCTCTGTGTTACTGATGATGGATCCCCGTGAATATAGGCGATTTTTGAATGCCCACAAGATACTATGTATTCAAGCATTCGTCGCATGTCACCAACATTGTCGGAAACAATGCTAATCCGATCATTAAACGCATGGTCAATCGTAACCACCGGCAAATCACTTTTAATTAACTCAATAACCTCTGGATCTGCAAAGTTTACACATGCTATTACTACGCCATCAAATCCGCGATACTTGCTATGCTCTAAATAAGACATCCGCCCTTCACGCTTATGATTCGAGTTCAGGAATGTAATATCATATCCCCTTCTCTCAGCAGTAACCTTAAAACTATCCAACACTTTCGCAAAGTAATTATGTGTCAGTCCACTCTGTGCCTCTTCAACAAACAAAACGCCAATATTGTAAGTTCTATTTGTCTTCAACGCTCTTGCTACTGAGTTTGGAAAGTAACCCATTTGTTTGGCAACTTCCTTGATGTATTGCTTCTTTTCGTTTCCGATATCCTTGTGATCATTTAGTGCCTTGCTTACAGTTGCGACTGATACCTTGCAAACTAAAGCAATATCTTTCATCGACACCATATCTAATCCTCCCAGGAAACTTGTAAAACACTTAATCGTTTTCGCTCTTTTACTTTATAACACTTTTGATAGTTTTGCAACACATTTTTAGATATTTATGTACAAATTATCCTTTTTTGTTACTATTACACAATTTAACTTTTGACTTTTTGATACTTTTATACACATCCCGTTAACATTTTATTCATATTTCTCATTCATACACTTTTGCAACGTCTTCTTGTTCATTTTTACACATTACTTTTCTTTCAGTTTACATTCTTTTTCATGGAAACGATTCCACCGATTTTTTGCGTATTTGCTTTATTTCTCTTGCTTTTAGCCATTCTGGTATTGTATAATTTCAACAGAAGGAACTCTTTGATCAGTCTTTACTTAAACGTTTTCTTAAATCCGTTTTCTGGGCTGATTTTTGCATGTTTCTTCCATAAATTCAAATCAACTATATTATTATGAAAGGAATATGAATATGAAATTTGGTTATTTTGATGACAACAACAAAGAATATGTTATTACTACTCCAAAAACTCCACTTCCTTGGATCAACTATTTGGGATGTAATGAGTTTTTCTCTCTGACCTCTAACACTTGCGGAGGTTATACGTTCTATAAAGATGCAAAGATGCTTAGATTAACTCGCTATCGTTACAATGATGTTCCTGGTGATGTAAATGGTAAATACTTCTACATTAAGGAAGGCGATTCTATTTGGAATCCAGGATGGCAGCCAACGAAGACCGAGCTAGATAATTATGAATGTCGTCATGGTATTGGATATTCTAAATTTAGTGGAAAGAAAAATCAGCTTGAAGCAAATGTACTCACATTTGTTCCAATGGATGATAATTGTGAAGTAACTCGATTATCCGTATCAAACAAGAGTAGTGAAACAAAGACTTTTTCTATTTTCTCATATGTAGAATGGTGTTTGTGGAATGCAGATGACGATATGAAAAACTTCCAACGTAATTTAAGTATTGGTGAAGTAGAAGTAGTTGACTCAACAATTTACCACAAAACAGAATATCGCGAAAGAAGAAATCATTATGCTGTCTATTCTGTAAATGTTCCAATTGATGGTTTTGATACAAGCAGAGATGCATTCTTAGGAGCATATCGTGGTGCTGATCGCCCTGAGGTTGTTGAAAACGGAAAAGCAACAAACTCAATGGCAAGTGGTTGGTCTCCAATTGCGTCTCACCAAATCAACGTAACGTTAGAAGCAGGAGAATCAAAATCATTTGTATTCGTACTTGGATATTTAGAAAACCCAGTAGAAGAGAAATGGGAAGCTCATGGTATTATCAACAAAAAACCTGCTGACGCAATGTTTTCAAAATACAAAACAGATGAAGATGTATTCAAAGCATTTGATGTATTACAACAACACTGGGATTCACTTTTGTCAAAATACAATGTAAGCTCATCAGATGACAAAGTTAATCGTATGGTAAATATTTGGAATCAATATCAATGTATGGTTACCTTTAATATGTCCAGATCTGCTTCTTATTACGAATCAGGCATCGGCCGTGGAATGGGCTTTAGAGACTCTTGCCAGGATTTACTTGGTTTTGTGCATCTTATTCCAGATCGTGCGCGCCAAAGAATTATCGACATTGCTTCTACACAATTTGAAGACGGAAGCGCCTACCATCAATATCAACCACTTACCAAAAAAGGAAATTCCGATATCGGTAGCGGATTTAATGATGATCCACTTTGGTTGATTGCAGGAACTTCTGCATATATTAGAGAAACCGGAGATCTTTCAATCCTAAACGAAATGGTTCCTTTCGATAACGATGAATCAAAAGCCACACCACTTATGAATCACTTAAAGCGTTCTTTTGACTATATCGTAAATCACAAAGGTCCTCATGCATTACCACTTATTGGGCGTGCTGACTGGAATGACTGTTTGAATTTAAACTGCTTCTCTGAACAACCTGGCGAATCTTTCCAAACCTTTGGACCAAGTGAGGGTCCTGTCGCTGAATCTGTATTCATTGCTGGTATGTTTGTTAAATACGGAAAAGAGTATGCAGATTTATGTGAATTATTAGGGGATCAAACGGAAGCTAGTTATGCGCTTAAAGAAGTTGAAGTAATGAATAGTGCTATTTTAAAAGATGGTTGGGATGGAGATTGGTTTGTTCGTGCTTACGATGCATATAGCCAGAAAATCGGTTCCAAAGAATGTGAAGAAGGACAAATCTTTATTGAACCACAAGGATTCTGTGTTTTAGCTGGTGTAGGTGTAGAAACTGGTGAAGCGCAAAAAGCCTTAGACTCTGTTAAAGAGAAATTAGACACGCAATATGGTATTATGATTTTACAACCTGCTTATACAAAATATCACTTAGAACTTGGTGAAGTTTCAAGTTATCCACCAGGATACAAAGAGAATGCGGGTATTTTCTGTCATAACAACCCTTGGGTATCCATTGCAGAAACAGTACTTGGTCGTGGTGATCGCGCATTTGAAATTTACAAAAAAACTTGCCCTGCATATGTTGAAGAAATCAGTGAAATTCACAGAACAGAGCCTTATGTATATGCGCAAATGATCGCTGGAGCGGATGCGAAATTCCATGGTGAGGCAAAGAACTCTTGGTTAACCGGAACCGCAGCTTGGACCTTCGTAAATATCTCCCAGCACATTTTAGGAATCTACCCAACACACACAGGACTTAGCATTGATCCTTGTTTACCAACAGGATTTGGAGACTTCACTGTAACCCGTAAGTTCCGTGAAGGTAATTATAACATCACTGTTAAAAATCCTAACAATGTTCAAAAAGGGGTTGCTAGCATGATTGTTAACGGTGTCGCAGTAGATGGCTGCATTGTCCCTTATGTAAAAGGACAAACCGAATACGAAGTAATTGTTCAAATGGGGTAACCCTATAAAAGCGCTTGGCACAGTTTTGTGTGCTAAGCGCTTTTTATTCGCAACTATAGACCCTCTAAAATCATACCAAAGGTGCAATAATCCTTAGAACTCTTCCAACCATTCTCGTCACAAGTGAAAATGATTGATACTCTTTCA
>CAZWNX010000083.1:1535-7930 GCA_964635395.1 uncultured Lachnospiraceae bacterium | reverse complement strand
TTCGAATGTTTCGAATTTGATTGTAACACCAGGATGTGCTGCTTCAAATTCTTCAATTGCTTTTAAGTAAGCTGGATGAAATGCATCACTTTCTGTTGCAATTGACCATACTGTTAATGTTACGTCTTTTGCTTCTGCCTCTGTTGTTTCTGCGTCTGTTGTCTCTACTTCAGTAGTTGCCTTTGTGCCCGAACACGCTACTAGAGAAAACGAAACAATTGTTGCAAGACATAAAGCTGTAAATTGTTTTAACCTCTTCATTCTTATCCTCCTTCTGCAATGCTTTTTACATTGCCACCTCAGTGTAATTTTATTATAGTGAACAAAAATTTAATTGAAAACGGATATTTTTTACGGGTAGTAGTAATATTTTTACATGATTGCTATTCTAATAAAAGTATCATACAATAAAAAATAGATTCTAAACTAAAATAAACTCGTTGAAATGGAGCTAACAATGAAAGAAACCCTCTATACAATTCCACTAACAGATGCTTTTATGGCCGATACTGAATGCCCTTTTTGTTATATTGAGCGTGCTGTTGAACAGGACTTAATGGATTATGTGCTCGGTTCTGGATCTTCCTATATGGAAAGCGATACAAGGGAACAAACAGATAAAGACGGCTTTTGCAGAGAACACTTTAAAAAAATGTTTGATTATGGTAATACACTTGGTAATGCATGGATTTTGAAAACACACTATCAAAAATTGCACCAGGAATTACAACAACAAATCAAACAATATAAGCCAAATAAAGTAACCCTAATGCAGAAAGTAAAAAAGCAAGGTGGGGATAATTCCATGTCTGCATGGGTAGCACAAGTAGATTCTTCTTGCTATATCTGCAATCGATTTGAAACAACCTATGAACGCTATTTGGATACATTTTTCTTTATGTATAAGAAAGACCAAGATCTTGAAAATATGCTCAAAAAGAGTAAGGGCTTTTGTCTTCACCATTTCGGCGATCTTTGCGAGCGTGGTGAACTTTCTCTTAACGATACTCAAAAGGCAACCTTTTATCCACTCATTTTTTCGATTATGGAAGAGAATTTCAAACGTCTGAGCGATGATGTTTCCTGGATGGTTGAAAAATTTGACTATCGCAACAAAGACGCTGACTGGCGTCAATCAAAAGATGCCATTCAACGTGGAATGCAAAAAATAAAAGGAGGATTCCCTTCGGACCCTCCTTATAAAACAAGTAAATAGATTTTACTAAGCTTCAATTTCTCTTATTAAATTAACCATCTCAATTGCAGAAACGGCGCAATCATACCCTTTATTGCCCGCTTTCGTTCCGGCTCTCTCAATGGCCTGCTCGATGTTTTCTGTTGTTACAACACCAAACATCACCGGAATATCACTACCTAGTGAAACAGTTGCAATTCCTTTGGATACTTCGCTACACACATAATCATAATGTGTTGTGCTTCCTCTAATTACAGCACCCAAACAAATCACTGCATCATATTTTCCGCTTTTTGCCATTTTTGAGGCAATGAGCGGAATTTCAAATGCTCCTGGAACCCAAGCAATATCCATTTCTTCTTCCGAAACACCATGTCTTCTTAGCCCATCCATTGCGCCATCTAATAATTTACCAACAATAAATTCATTAAATCTGGCTGCTACGATTCCTACTCTCATTTCTTTTGATACTAATTGTCCTTCAAATGTTTTCATAATTACCTCTTTCCTTTTCTTATATCGTTTTTTGATTCAAATCAATAATCAATCATATGTCCCATTTTTTCCTGCTTTGTCTTTAAATAGAACAAATCATGCTCTGTTGCTTCCATCTGAATTGGTACACGCTCCACAATTTCTATACCATAATCTGAAAGTGCATATACTTTATCAGGATTATTCGTAAGAAGTTTCATTGACTTTATGCCTAGATCCCTTAGAATTTGAGCGCCAATATAGTATTCACGCAGATCCTCTTCGAATCCAAGTGCAAGGTTTGCCTCCACTGTATCCATTCCCTGATCCTGTAATGCATACGCTTTCAACTTGTTAATAAGTCCAATTCCTCGTCCTTCTTGTCTCATGTAAAGCAAAACTCCTCGGCCTTCTTTTTCAATCTGGGTCATTGCTGCTGCAAATTGCTGTCCACAATCACATTTTGCAGAGCCAAAGGTGTCACCCGTCAAACACTCCGAATGAACACGACACAGAACATCTTTACCATCTCCAATGTCACCCTTTACAAGCGCAACATGATGTTCTCCATTTAATTTGTTAACATACCCAACCGCTTGGAACAATCCATATTTTGTAGGCATTTTGGTAACAGCCGCCTTTTCAATAAATACTTCGTTTTTCTTTCTGTACGCTTTTAAGTCTTGAATTGTAATAAATTTCATCTTCCACTTTTTAGCAAGTTCGATGAGTTGTGGAGTTCTCATCATGGTTCCATTCTCATCCATAATTTCACAACATAGCCCACAGGCTTTTAGCCCAGCTAGTCTTACCAAATCAACTGTTGCTTCTGTATGCCCTTCTCGTTCAAGCACACCATTTTTCTTAGCCAATAATGGAAACATATGTCCTGGTCTTCGAAAATCTTCTGCTTTTGTATTCTCATCCACACACTTCATTGCCGTAACCGATCTTTCAAGTGCAGAAATACCAGTTGTCGTTGAGATATGGTCGATTGAAATCGTAAAGGCTGTCTCATGATTATCTGTGTTTTTCATAGTCATCTGCGGAAGCTGCAACCGTTCGCAAAGTTCTTCGCTCATCGGCATGCAAATCAAACCCTTCCCATGAATCGCCATAAAGTTAACATTTTCTGTTGTTGCAAATTCTGCGGCACAGATAAAATCCCCTTCATTCTCACGGTCTTCATCATCTGTCACCATAATGATTTTGCCATCTCTTAAATCCTGCAATGCATCTTCAATTGCATCATATTTAAATTCTTCCATATAACACTCCATTCTGGCTATGCCTGCCCACTTTAAAAACCTGCATTTCTTAAAAATTCCATTGTAATTTTGCTCTCTATTTTAGTTCCTTTTTTCTCGGAATTTTCTTCATTCTTTTGAATATATTTTGCTAGCACATCTGTTTCTAGGTTTACTAAACTTCCTACTTCTCGTAGTGATAGCACCGTTTCTTTTGCTGTGTGCGGAATTACTGACACCTTGAAATATCCATCTGCAACTGCAATTACCGTTAAGCTAATTCCATCGATTGCGATGGATCCTTTTTCCACAATCTGGTCCGTTATTTTTGATTCTGCCTGAATTGTATATAGAATAGCATTTTCACTTTTTTGGATATTACTAATGATTCCCGTTCCATCAATATGTCCCGAAACGATATGTCCCCCAAATCTACCATTTGCTCCTAATGCACGTTCAAGATTTACTTTTGTATTCTTTGTGGCCTTACCAAGCGAAGAACGATTTCTCGTTTCTTTCATAATATCTGCATAAAATATGCTGCTGGTAAATTTGGTAACTGTCAAACATACTCCATTAACGCTAACACTATCTCCGATTTTTAGGTCATCAAATATGATCTTTCCAGAAATCGCAAGTTCAAATGTTCCTGCTTTACTAAGAATCCCTTGAATCTCACCAACTTCTTCAACAATCCCTGTGAACATTGTATTCCACCTCGCCTTCTATTAAGATATCTTCTCCAATATGCTTGCTTGTAAGATTCACAATTTGGTAGGCCTGTTCCACATCCTCAATTCCAATTCCTGCAACTGGTGTTTTGCCTAACTGACCTCCAAATATTTTGGGCGCAATATACACTTGAATTGCCTGAACAATTTGTTGTCTGAGTGCTGCCTCATGCAGGGTTGCCCCACCTTCTAATAAAATGCTGTCAACTTGATGTTCTCCTAAGACCTTCATAAGATGTTTCAAATCTATCCGTCCGTCTTTTTGATGTATATCAAGGATTTTGCATCCAGCTTCCAAAAAATACGCTCGTTTTTCTTGATCTGTAGAACAAGTTGCAATCCAAGTTGGTACTTGTTTTGCAGTCTGAACAACAATTGACTCATTTGGTAAACGAAGATTTGTATCACAAATAATTCGAATTGGATGGTTTCCGTTTTCAATGCGACAATCCAAACTAGGATTATCAATACAGACTGTCTCAATTCCCACCATAATCGCCGCCAAACGATTTCTAAGTTCATGCACATTTTTTCTTGACGTTTCTCCTGAAATCCATTTTGACTTACCTGTTTTGGTAGCGATCTTACCGTCTAGTGTCATCGCATATTTCATTACGACATAGGGCGTCTTTGTCTGAATATAATGAAAGAACGCGTTATTTAAGTGAATACATTCTTGCTCTAATATTCCTTCCACCACCTGAATCTGATGTTCTTTCAAAATTTCAATACCCTGTCTTGCAACAAGTGGATTTTGGTCGATTGAGCCAACCACTACTTTGGCAAATTTATGTTCTATAATAATTTGGGTGCAGGGTGGTGTCTTCCCATAGTGACAACAAGGCTCCAATGTCACATAAATGGTTGCTCCCTCCATGCTTTCTTTGCAAGCAAGGATGGCATTTCGTTCTGCATGATAACCTCCATATACTGCATGGTGACCTTTTGAAATCACCTTGCCATTTTTCACAATAATAGCTCCCACCAAAGGATTCGGATTTACTTTACCAATTCCTTTTTTTGCTTCCTTTATTGCAAGACTCATATAATGCTCGTCTGGCGACATTCCCTGTTTAATTGCTTGTTCCATAAAGCCGCTCCATTCTTAAGAATTGTGCTCCTTAGGGGTCAAAAAAAGCCCTGAAAAATGAGTATCAGAGCTTACAAAAAACGCGTTGACTGTTTTTCTTCTTTCATCCAGACTGTACTGTCGGCTCTGGAATCACACCAGATCATGCCATATAGGCTCGTGGGCTATACCACCGGTAGGGAATCGCACCCTGCCCTGAAGATTTATTTGTTTTTACAGTATCACACACCTAATAACTTGTCAATAAGTGTTCGGATTGCCTGCTTTTTATCACTATAGGAAGTGTCTTTATTGGTATGTAATACTGCGCTCACACCATATAAAAGGAACGAAACCAGATAATCCATATTCTCAATTGGTCCTTGGATTACCCCCTCATTTTGATAATAAACCAGCACCTCTTTAAGAATTGGCTCAATTGCCTCTAGACTTTTTTCATGAAGTTCTTTTCTGCATTTCTCTTCTTTAAATGATTCATTCATATTCTGATAATTCACAATTACTCGTTCCAATTCATCTAACATCTCATCGAATAATTCATGAATGTTTTTTGTCTTCAATAATTCTAGTTTTTCCAAGAACTTTGCAATATATTGATCATGATATTGCTGTAAAACTTCCCTATAAATATCATCTTTTGATTGAAAATAATGATAAAACATACCAATTTCGCCTCCGGCATCTTGAACAATGGAGCGAATCGATGTCTTATCATAACCCCGACTTAGAAATTGCTGAAAAGCAATTTGAATGAGTTCTTGTTTTCTTTCTATTGCTTGCATTCGTTTTATACTCATTTATTTCTACTTCTCCTATATTGAATGATTCCTGCAAAAGTTACCAATGGCATAATTAAAATGCGATATAATCCATTCCCTGGATGTAACCAATTAAAATGGTATACATGTGGCTTATAATCTATTTGCCCTTGATTTAAGTTTTCTCCAATTGTCAGTTCAACAATTCGCAACTCCTCTTTGTCACCAAGTTTATCAATTATGCCTCCACTTTTATCAACGGCTAACGACCCACCCCTCAAGCAAAAATCTTCGTTAAATGTTCTGACCCATTTCCCACCCGAAAATTCTGGATAGGTTCCAACCGCGTTTACATATACTGTAGGAACACCTAAATAGTTTGAATATACGCTCGCGACTAAATATGGCTGTTCTTGAAAATGTTCAAAATCCTTCTGTGAAATCTGATTTGTTGTTCGAAAAGGCGCTGGGCTTGCATGAGGCATTAACATGAAGTTAATAGATTCCTTCTTCATTCTTTTTAATCTTTTAAAATAGTGATTATCTGCGCAGGTTCCAATCCCAATCTCCCCAAATTTGGTTACAACTGACAAATCACCTTTTTCTCTACTAAAGCAATACGATTCAGCTGATTCTTTTCGTATAACTCCGCAAATCTCACCTTCTGTTCCCGCAAGAATGTAACTGTTATAAAAATGATTATCTTTTTTTTCAATAAATCCAACACCAATGTAGATTTCTAATTTTTTTGATAAATCGCAACACCATTTTGTGAGGTTCCCACCTAATTCCTCAGCGTATTTTCATATTGACTGATTTGGTATATAACCACACGCAGAAAGTTCTGGAAATACTACGATTTGTGCACCCTTATTGGCCGCTTCCTTAATCTGTAATTCC
>CAZWNX010000083.1:0-1435 GCA_964635395.1 uncultured Lachnospiraceae bacterium | reverse complement strand
TACCGAACACCATTCTGTAAAGTTTCTATTTGAAATCATTTTGCCTGCTTATAGTCATAACGATAAATCCAAAGATTGATCATAACGATTAATGCTAGTACACACACAGAACTCACTATACCTAGAAGCATCTCTTCTGTACTATAAATAAAGCCATAGAGCAAATAGCCGAATACACATCCTATTAAATATAAATTTACAATCACTTGAAAGCTTTTATATTTAAACAACTTCGTATTTGATCCTTCCTCTCGCATTCCAATCCAAATAATCAAACCAAACAGAAGAATACTTGTTAACAATCCACCAATTACGGTCACACTCCACGGAGCTTGGTACATGGAATAGCTCAATAAAGGGAACCCCAGAACCATATACAATACACTCGCAAATACGATAGAATGGGACATTTGCTTAAATAGATAGAATGCCAAATATAACGTGACCATAAGGATAAATAAAAATAATAATTTTTTCATTACATACAGAATAAGATTCTGATTCATCGCCCCATAAAATCCCACTTCACTATATTGGATTTGCCACAAAATACCTTTTACCCAAAAATACAGGCAGGGTATCGTAATCATTCCAATCCCCGTCAACAATTCATAAATCGTTTTCGTTTTTTTGCTAATCGGAAGCGTAATTTCAAATTCATGATTGTTAAAATACTTCCACTTAAAAAGTTGAACAAGAAATACAAAGATTGTAAATAGGATAATGGCAATATACTCTGTATTTATATCATCATACAACACTCCTATTTGCTCTTCATATCCAAATTGATTTCCTCCCAAAATGGATGCTCTATCAAACAATTCATCTATCATCCTTTCATATAGATTGGGATAATTATTTAATAATTCACCAAGTTTCGTATATTCCTCTTCCTCCCAGTCTTTTGTATACGTATCCATAATCGTAAGATAATCTTCTTCAATTGTTTTACCAGAAACCTCTTTATAAATTTGATTTACTTTTTTTTCAAAAATCTTTTTTACGTGCCCCTGTTCCTGATCACTTAGTAAATCTAGGTTTTGTACTTTTGCTTCTTTTACACTTTGGCAATAAGCTTCACTTAATTTCCCACTAAACATCTCGCTACCTTGATATGACGATACATAAAATTCCTCTTTGTTCTTGTCTTCCCAATAATGTTTTTCATAAGAAGTTTCTACAGACTCACTAAACCAATAATAAATTGAATCTTCTATCGATTTATCCCCTTCAACAATTGTCTTTGCAAAAAATTTAACATATTTCGACTCATATTTTTCTTCAAAAGTGAACCATTGTAGTACATGCTTCGTCATTCCAATATTTATTTTTTCTGCTACAAAAATTGTCATTACCAAAATCATAATCACTACAAAAAAGTAATACTTTTGATCCCTTTTCCACAGTTTTCTCATAATTTATCCCCTTTACTTTT
>CAZWNX010000082.1:4910-8148 GCA_964635395.1 uncultured Lachnospiraceae bacterium | reverse complement strand
CATTGGAAGTAAACTTTACGGTTCCTGCTGTATCGGACGTTCTGGTAACTGCTCCCGCTGTAAGGGTTGGTGACGTTGTATCTGCTGGTGTTGTTACAAGATAGGTGGTTGGATACAGCAATGTTGGTGTTGGTGACGTTCCTGGTGCCGCTATAGTCCAGTTATCATTATTAGCCACTCTTGCTCTCCACTCAGAAGCAGTTGCAGAAGTAGTGAGACCTGTATATCTGCCATCATCAATCGTATAATCATTACCATCTGATATAGGTGACGAAGTTAATACATCAGGAAAGCTCATTGCAGTTACTCCATCCACTAATCCTGTTGGAAGCTCAGAGTTCCAATAGTTATCTGTGCCTCCCCACGAACCTGTTTGTATCGCCCAAATAAATGTTGGGTTGGATGGATTTCCTTGAAATGCAATTATACCATCATGTCCCGCAATCGTTGTCATAAATGCATTAATATAATTATAACCGTTAGAATTATAACTCCAGTTCGAACATGCAGTAAATGCAGATCCACCTATATTGTTCTTATCCTGTCTTATTACTGTGCCGGCAGTTATGCCTCCTGTGGGGACAGTATATGATATCATATTGCCAGCACCAGATCCTGATTCTTCTTGTGTATTAAAAGAGGTACCATTCCATCCGTAATCAGTAAAATTAATAACTGTACCTTCCCCTAAATCTATCAACGGCATAAAAGAAAACCCATCTGTACCGTTGCCATTAAATTCAAGAATCACAATATCTCCTGCCGACAATACTGTTTCTGCCGCATAAACCGGTATTGTCATTGTTGGAATTAAACCTACCAACATAACAATTGTCAACAGTATTACTAAACCTTTTTTACGTAATTTTGCATACATTTTTATTCCTCCTCTTATCTATTTATTATTAGGCGTTTGAGACATGCCAGAAATCGCATACAAACTTCATTTTATCTCTCTTCTAGAAACACATATTGCCTAGATGAAATGCTTCCGATTTCTTTTACTAATCTTATTCAAATATTCGAAAGATTTACGAGAATTTTGTGGATTCAAAAAGGTTCCTGATACATCTATAATCACCCGATTCAAACACGATTTTTTATTGGACTTATAATCCGTTTATAAAAATCTTGTAAATCTTACAGAACCAATATACCAACAAAACTATTAAACATCTCAAAGCTTATGCAAAATCCAATCACTTCAAAGATAATTTTTGTCTTACGGAAGGAAAAATAAAAAACGCAAAAACGCTTCCTTCTGATTTGCTTTTTGCTTGTATTACAAAACTTATATCCGTTGTACTTGCTGACAAAATTCATCAGCATAAGTTCATCAGAAGTATAAAACCTATAATTGCGTAGGACTTACCATCATAATATAAATCAATATTTCAACTTAGTTTCGCAATTGACTAAAATTAAACCTCATAACTCAATCCTCCATCAAACATTCTATATTGCATATTTCTTCTAAGTACTGTATTTTACAAATAGAACTTTGACGCTCAAAGCTATTTTTTTCCAAATATGACCGCGGTCATTTTCCGTTTAATTATATCTTTATTCATTCAATTTTACAATCCATATCTTTCTTAAGAATAGAACTTTTTACAAGAATTTATCTTCATCAGGAGGTACAGATGAAACATTTCATTACCAATGAAAACAAAAAAAAATACCACGAAACAAAAGAAAAACTTTTGCATAGTGCGGGAATATTATTTAAGGAATATGGGTTTGATCATACTAGTGTTTCTTCTATTGTTGAACATGCTGGTGTATCAAAGGGTTCTTTTTATGTACATTTTAGTTCAAAAGATGAAATCGTGTCTTACTTCATTGGCGAAGTCATTCAAAAAACGAGTTTTGACCTTGAATCATTAGTTGCATCTTTTACCAGTCTTGATACTGCAACTACGAGGTTCTTGGTCCTATTAGAAAAATTGGCTTTTTGTAAAACAGAAGAACTGGGCTATCAGATTAATAAGAATTCGGCTCTCATCCAAATCAATAAGAGCATTCATTTTGAAACATTTCTAAACTATAATAAAACACTTCATGATGCTGTACATAAAATCATTACTTACGGCATCCAAACCGGTGAATTCTGTGATTGTTATAACATTGATGAAATTACCTATGACTGTATCCTAGCCATTCGAGGTTTCCTATTTGAATGGATTACGCGGTATCCTGACATGGATCTTCGTGGGTGCCTTCACAACCATTTTACGATTTATTTAAACGGCTTAAAATGTTCGAGCACGACTTCATCCCTACATGATACAGAATAATCATTAAATAGGAAATGAAAATCGAAAGAATGGATACTACAACAGCTTTTAGCAATGCATGAAGCTCAATCGATTGAAAGATTACTTGAAGAGGAATTGCAATAAACGGGTGAATCAGATATACCCCAAAGGATGCTTTGCCACATCGCTTTAAAATTGGTGTAGTTGTATCAAACCATCTTTTGAAAAACAAAGGCAAACTTATGCAAAATCCTATACAAACAAGTGTCTCCCACAATACAACAATCAACGAATTCAACGTCATCCCATTCCCATAAAAATCAGTATTTTTCAGAATCCAGACAACGATTGGTTGATTCAGAATAATCATCACAATTGCAATGATGCCCCATGTGACCCCTGTCCTAAACTTTAATTTCTCAAACCAATTGTTCTTATATGCTAGTACTCCCAATGCGAAAAATGTCGCGTTGGTAACGATTCTAGCTGGTTCCATAAAATGGAGTGGAAGCCAATAACCAGTGGGAACTACGGTTCGAATTAAAAAGGTAAATACTGTAACAACTCCTACTATTACTAAGATATGAGTGTACTTAGGAACAAAGGAATTCTTTATCTGGATACGTTTATTTAGGAGTGTTGCTAGATATGTAAATACTAACAACACGACACAGAACCAGGTCTGTCCAAAATTAATCTCACCATCTACTAAATTAAAATATCGATACGTAACAAAATCAGTAAACGATCCTTCTCCCCCATTTAGCCCATATCCTAAAATCGGAAATATGAGAAGGGTCAATATCAGCGTTGGCACCAAAAGTTTGATGGTTCTGCTGATCAGATAACTTTTTGCATCCTTTTTCTCAAGCGCTGCTGGTATGAAAAATCCAGCTATCATAAAAAAAATCGCCATAAAAAATGCTGCATTGGTTGAATGAAATACGCCAAGTACCACCTGGTTAATCGGTGGTATCTGG
>CAZWNX010000082.1:3498-4810 GCA_964635395.1 uncultured Lachnospiraceae bacterium | reverse complement strand
CCATATAATAAAATCTTTTCTGCTCCATGCTTCCACCTCGTACCCTAACAATCTGTAAGCATTATAGCAAAAATATGAATACACTTCCTTAACAGAACCTTAATTCTAATTGTTCCATGCCTTAAATCGTTTTCACTCTATCTTCGGTTCTTGATTTTCCAGTACTGAATCGCAAATTGTGTGAAAATTCCGATATAAAGAACCAATAAACATACATAGGTTACAAACATGGACACATAAAATGGTTCCGATAACCCACGCGAGTACTGCATGATTAGTTGTGGTATAATCACCAAAAAGAACATAATCAATAATGGAATCATTCTTCCCTTAAATACGCGATCATACATCTCTAATCTAGAACGTTCATCACAAAAGATTCCCTCATCTTCTCGAAGTTCGGACCGATCTTTTCGAAAATAACTATATCCACAGCAATCCTGCATATATTCCCATCCACAGTCTCGAAACATCTGAATGTAAGCTCCTTTGTCGATTTCGCCAACCCTATGAAAATCTAACTGATAAACAACTTCTTTGGGATCACATTTTGTAAAATGGTAAATGCATAGGAGATTAACAGATTCAAATTTCCAACCTTTTTGATGCATTTTTTCTAAATAAGCCTGCTCTTTCTCATGCTCGGTAATTGTAAAAACACGAACACTCATTTTTCTATTCATTCTCTATAACCTCCAAAAGATTTCTATGTAATCGCTCAATTCTCTTCATCTCAAGTGCAAGGACTTCTCGCCCAAGGTCTGTGATGTGATAGATTTTTCGTTTCTCTTCTTCACGAATAAATCGGATTAAACCATCTTTTTCCATTTTAGCTAAACTTCCATACATTGTTCCAGGCCCTATGGATATCTCACCCGCTGTGATCTCTTCCACTTTCTGAACAATGCTATATCCATGCATTTCATTTTGCAGAAACAAAAGAATATAGAATCCCGTCTCTGTCATCGGAATATAAACTTTACGAATATGTGCATCCATCTATTCACCTTCTACTTTAGTGTCATAGTTAAAGAAAATTCTGCACTGCTTTGTTCTTCTTTACTTGACTCTAATATTTTTTGAAAATTAGTATCCTCTTCTTTGGATACCTCAAAATTATACGTTTCTTTAAAATCTTCATACTCTTCAAGTGATGAAATCATAATCATTTCACAAGAATAGTCTCCTGCTTTCAATTCGAATTTCTCGTCCACCTGACAAGAATCACTGATATTTGAAATATAAATCTCTTTCTCATCAGCAAATACCATCCCAATCAACGTTCCTTTTGATACATTATCAGCCTTCATAT
>CAZWNX010000082.1:0-3398 GCA_964635395.1 uncultured Lachnospiraceae bacterium | reverse complement strand
AATCACGAGTCTTTTTGTTTCTACATTTGTCTCTACGCTTGTCTCTTCTTTAGCTCCTTCATTCGGTTCTTCATTACTTGATTGTTCTAAAATTTCGTCTACTTTCTTTTTACGAAGAAGTACTAATAATACTATGAAATAAGGAATAGTCGCCACTAAATTGATAGCAGAATACGTTCCAATCGTTCCATCTAATGTATTTGTTCCAAATACTCCCGAAGTAAACAACCCTGCAAAATCAATAAATGCATGTAAAATAATAACTACCCAGATATTTCTACAGCGATAATAAACAGCAGTGAAAACCATACCCATAATTCCTGCTACAATTCCTTGAATCAGGGCACTATAAAAGGATACTTCTGGACTGATTGCATTAAATAAATGACCGGCGCCAAAGATAATACCGGTTAATAATACACTAAACCAAACACCTTGACGGTTCTTTCCAAATTTTACAAATAGCAAATTCGCTACAACCCCACGAAACATCAGTTCTTCTGCGGCACCAATCAAGAACATGGTAATCGTAAATACCAGAATCTTCCAAATTGGATTCATTTCATTTTTACCTTGTGCAATGGTCGAAATTGTTGTCACGATTAGAGAAAACATACCAACAACAATAAAATATAATCCAATTACAAAACCTTTACCAAGTCCATATCTTTTTTCTTTAAAAATGGATCCCATCTTAAGTAACCAAATTGCTAGAATACTCACGCCCGTTCCAACGAGATCCACTAATAACTGACCTAAATAACCACTATCCGTAGATTCTATAAATGGAATACGACGAAGCCCTTCCCACAATACAAGTAACACGATAATCCATACTGAAGCCATCACTAAACTTACAATACTTGGATATTTCTCACCCAATTTAACACTATTTTCCCTCATGTTCTTAATCTCCTTTGAAATCCACTGTTTTCTGACTTACAATCATTCATCTGCAAAAATTATATTTCGAGCACTCTTTTTGTTAGTACGATGTATCGCACTGCAATGTATATGTTATATATAGCACTGCGATGTATATCTGTCAATAGGGATTTAGAATATATATGGGGAAAGTTTGTAAGTGCTTTTTGTATGACTATCATTTTTACAATTATGCATTTTGCAATTATCATTAGCGCTAGCTTAGATGCAAAAGAAGCCACCCACATCAAGTTGATTGATATGAATAGCCTCTTTAATATTTTACTTGGATTATTCCTAATCATTATTGGTAATTTTCTTCCGAAAACAAGAAAGAATTCAACAGTCGGCATCCGCACAACATGGAGCATGAAAAATGATGAAACTTGGTCTCATAGCAATCGATTTGCTGGTAAAGCCCTTGTTATATCAGGATTTATCATTGTCTTGTCATCTGCTTTTGCGACTGCGCCAAAATGTACGGCTAGTGCCAGCCCTTTGTTCAAATTCAACTGGTTCTGGCTTAAAATCATCTGGGATGATATTTTTTTCTAGAACAATTATCTTTTGTTCCTGTAGCTGCTGAATTTCAAAGAAATCTTTCTGAAAATACAGTGCCAACTCCGAATTTGATACATCTTTTTTGAACTTTCGGCGACGTAATTTCCCATATTTCCTTAAGTTATATTCTTTCCAAATAATCAAGAATGCAATTTCTATTAATATTACAATTCCAGTAATATATAGTAACTGTTTTGTTTCAAGAAGCATTGCTAGATTATAAATTCTATTTTGATAAAAGCTCACACCAAGATTCATTGAAATAAATCCATAGGTGACGTAACCTAAGAAAACAAGTATATAAACCCAAGCTAACATTGTAAAAAATACTTCTATTATTCTCTTCCACCAAATCTGTTTGCCCCTGATAATGTGTTCCCTCTTCTTCGTTTTTACAGTTTTATCAGTCTTATCAGGTGTTAAATCATCCTTTATACGATCTGTTTCTATTTTTGCAGCAAGTGCTACATTGTCGTCTCGCTCCCCATGAATCAAATTAGCATTTTCTTCTGGCTCATCCGAAGTATGTATTCCCCTGTCTGGACTTTCCCATCTCGCAAGTTTTGATCCTTTTCTTATTTGGTATGCTGAAGGAAGTGCAAATAATGACACAACTCCACTCACAACCCAATAGATTAGTGGATACCATGCAGCGGTTAAAAAATTACGTAACATCTTTTTATCATACTTTTTCTCTAAAAGAATGGCTACAAAAAACTGGATCATGCACACAATCGATAGATACTGTGATTTCCATATATACGTAAGGTAGGATTCCATTCCAAATGAAAACTTTATAAGTTCGACAAAGGTTAATAAAATCCATAGAATAACCCAAATAATAGAAAAGACTTGTTCGAGGTAAACAGGAAATAATCTCCTCTTTCTCCAATTCATAAAAATGTCTGCATGACGAATCATAACTTCTAATCCACCCTGCGCCCAACGTTTTCGTTGCTTAAACAATCCAACAATTGTCTCTGGAACCAACATCCAACAAATAGCTCTTGGTTCATACCTAATATCCCAATAGTTCTTCTCTAATTTCCAAGTTACTCCAATATCTTCTGTTATAATGTCTCGGTCCCAGAGTCCACAGTCCAATAGGGCTCGTTTACGATATGCCACAACAACTCCCGAAACGGTCATGACTTTTCCCCACATACGCTGGGTCCTTTTAATCAAGGAAATAATACTCGCATACTCACTTAACTGTATTTTAGCAAGTAATGAACTTCTATTTCGAATACGCGGATTTCCTGTTACAGCCCCAACTCTCTCTCCCACATTTGGATTAACAAAATGAGGAATCATGTAACGAAGACAATCTTTATCCAAATAAGAATCTCCATCCACACATACTAGATATTCTCCCTTTGATGCCATTAACCCAAGCCACAAAGCATTTGCTTTACCAGCATTTTCCTTCAAATTAATAAATCTAATCTTTCCATCCTTCATAGCACAGCGCTCTAGTATCTCAGGGGTTCTATCTTTACTACCATCATTGATTAGCAGAATTTCAAAGTCCGGATAATCAATCTCAAGTAATTTATCAATGGTCAATTCAATCTGATCTTGTTCATTATATGCTGGTACTAGTATACTTACCTTTGGAGTGCTAAATAACGGTAATGGCCTCTTGATTTCAATTCTGAAATAGTAGATTATACTTCCAATCACCCAATAAAGACCCATGGTTACAGGATACCAAAATACAATGTATTCAATAATCTTCAAATTATTGACAACAATATTAAAAATAAAATCCATTCAGTATCCCTCCTAAGATTAAATAATAGTAATTATTACTATTATATGGATCTATCGTAACATACTAAACAAACTTCGTAAACACTAGTTAAATACAATAATTTTCCTATTTTCTTAGATTTCTTTGTAGAATAAAGCAT
>CAZWNX010000081.1:0-8219 GCA_964635395.1 uncultured Lachnospiraceae bacterium | reverse complement strand
CAAGTCAAGATTGCTTCATTTAGGAAACATAACGGAGAAAGAGGGATTTGAACCCTCGCGCCGCGTAAACGACCTACACCCTTAGCAGGGGCGCCTCTTCAGCCTCTTGAGTATTTCTCCTTACTGAATATATATCCTCTACCATATTCAATTGTACGTCTGTGACGCAAAAGTTATTATACTAAAGGCGATTTTGTTTGTCAATTGCTTTTTCAATAGCTTTTTCAATTCTTTGTTTTACCATGGCTGCAATTTCAACTGACTTCATTTGCTTATACTCTTCATAATAGATAGGATCTAGATAAAGAACCGTAACCGTAAGTGGTTTTACAGACTTCTCATCAAATGGTTTATAAGCATCTATTAGGGCGCACGGTACAATTGGACACTTGGCTTTAATAGCACTTTTAAAACTTCCGCCTTTAAAATCAATTAGCGCATTTCCATTTTTGGATCTGGTTCCTTCTGCAAAAATTAAGAAGTTTCGCCCTTCTTTTACTTCTTTAGCAACTTCATTAATAATTGTAAGGGATTGTTTGATGTCTTCTCGATCGATTACTTTTGAACCAAGAGAACCTATAATCTGCTTTAATAATATAACATTGCTAGCTTCTTTCTTAATTACAAAGGCAAATGGTACGGGGCAAGATTCCAAAAACGCCAATACATCAAAAAGTCCCTGGTGATTAGGAAATAGGACAAATCCATTTTCTTTTGGCAAATTTTCCATTCCTCTTGCATCAATCGTAACTTTTCCAGCTCTATTTGCTTTTGTAGTTGCTTTTTTTGCAATGCGAAACCCTTCTTCATAACTAACTTTTGGATTGACGCTGCAGTACCAGATTCTCAAAAAATAATAGGGGGTTTTTAAAAACAATCGAAACGCCATCATTACAATTCGCATTATTATTTACTCCTTACAAAACTCTTTGATTGCTGTTTGATAGAGATCTTCCCCCAAGGTATCGATTACAACAATTGCCGGGAAATTTTTCACTTCTAATTTACGTATTGCTTCCGTTCCTAAATCATCATACGCCACAACCTCAGACGCTACAATGGATTTTGAAAGCAATGCTCCCGCTCCCCCAATTGCCGCAAAGTAAACTGCATTGTTCTTTTTCAAAGATTCTTTTACCAAGTCACTTCGTTTACCCTTTCCAATAACTCCACTTAAACCAAGATCAAATAGCGCCGGTGCATACTTATCCATTCTACTTGAAGTCGTTGGCCCTGCTGATCCAATCGCCCTGCCTTCTCTAGCCGGGGACGGTCCCATGTAATAAATTAAATTATTTTCCATTGAAATTGGCAACTCTTCATTCCGTTGTAATGTTTCAAACATTCTTTTATGCGCTGCATCTCTTGCAGTGTAAATAATTCCCGAAATATAGACAAAATCTCCAGCTCTTAATATCGTAGCAACATCCTTTGTGAGTGGCGCCTGAATATAATGTTCCATCCCTTAACCTCCAAATTACTTATTTATAGAAGAAACGCATTAGTTAAATCAATTTTCAAACTAAATTTCTCGAACAGCGTGGCGATTCACATGACAGCAGATATTGATTGCCACAGGTAGTCCCGCAATGTGGGTTGGATATGTTTCAATATTCACTGCTAATGCAGTTGTTTTACCACCTAAACCTCCCGGCCCAATTCCCGAACAATTGATTTTATCTAGAACTTCTTCTTCCATATCTTTTACATAATCAATTTCGGAACGTTGATCCAAATTTCTCGTTAACGCCTTCTTTGCTAAGAACGCACATTTTTCAAAGGTACCGCCAATTCCAACACCTACCACCATCGGTGGACATGCGTTTGGCCCTGCTTGCTTGACAGTGTCAATAATTGCTTGCTTTACACCCTCTTCTCCATCAGACGGTTTGAGCATAATGACTTTGCTCATATTCTCACTTCCAAATCCTTTTGGAGCAACTGTAATTTTAACCTTGTCGCCTTCAACTAGATTGTAATAAATAACTCCTGGGGTGTTATCGTTTGTATTTATACGTATGAGAGGATCAGAAACCACCGATTTTCTAAGGTAACCCTGTATGTATCCCTGGCGAACACCTTCATGAATAGCATCTTCTAACAATCCGCCTTCAAAGTGAACATCTTGCCCAATCTCCATGAAAATCACAGCCATTCCTGTGTCTTGGCAAATTGGGATCATGTCTTCTTTTGCAATAGCTAAATTTTCTTGCAACTGATCTAGTACCTTTTTGCCGATTGGAGAGGTTTCACTTGCACATGCACTTTTTAGTGCCTGATCCATGTCCTTTGTCAAAAAGTGATTGGCTTCAATGCACATTTCTTTAATATTTTCAGTAATTATTGATACATCAATACTTCTCATACGACTTATCCTTCCAAAAAAATATTGCTGTACGAAACAGCAATATTATTATAGTACAAAATATGAAATTTGTCATTAAAGTGATTCTTCTTATACCATTTAATCTACAACAATTTCTTTCGCTTAAATAAGAAAATACTAAACGCAATTACGGCCACACTCAGAATACCAACCATTAAGTATCCATACTTCCATGCAAGCTCCGGCATGTTTTCAAAATTCATTCCATACCATCCTACAATGAGGGTAAGCGGCATGAAAATCGTTGTTACTACTGTGAATAATTTCATCACCGAGTTCAGGTTGTAGTTCAAAGAGGCATCAATTGCTTCCCTCAAATGAACCAGATTTTCATTTAACTCCGTAGTGCTACGAATATATCGTTCTACTTTATCCATATAATTTTTGAAATATCCTATACGTTTTGGATCAAACAATTCATTTTCATCTTCATAAAGCGATTCTCCAATCAGAAACATTTTCTCATAGTAATTCTTGAGGACGGAGAGCTCGTTACGCAATTTAAAGATTTCTTTATTAAAATTTTGATTGATTTTGCCCTCTACTAAATTTTTCTCCATCTCAAGAATTCGCTTCTGGGTTTTTTCAAAATAATCGTTTCCGTCTAATAGGAAGCTTTCAAACACATCATAAATCAACTTCTCAAAATATCCAGTTTGGCGATAACGATTCATGGCAGTTTCAAAAGTAGTAGACACACTATGATCCTCATCATATAGTTCGATTAAGATAAAATTGTACTTTGTAATAAAAAATGCTACTTTATCACTAATAAATCCTCTGTCCAGTTTACTTATTTCTAAGAGATTCATCAATCCAAATGTGAAATTCTCATAAATATCAATACTTGAACGAAAATGGGTTTTCTCAGCTAAGCATTCTCGCAAAACAAGTTCATCCACATTGAAATGTTTGTAAATATCCGCAAATCCATCTACATCAACATATCCTATCACTGGCATTTTTGGATCAATTTCATTTACTTCAATTTTCTTAACAAGATTGTCTTTCATTGTATACAACATGGGACCGTCCCCCTTCAAACTCGACTCTACGAATATCATATTCCTAAATCAGATTTCCTTCAAGAGAATTTTACCAATCCTTTTAATCCCTTCAATAATTATCTCTTCAGACGAGTTTGTATAATTTAGGCGAAGTGTGTTTGTTTCTTGCACGTTTATATAGAACGGATCCCCTGGTACAAAAGCAACCTTTTCAAGAATGGCTTGATCAAATAATTTCATGGATGACATATGCTCTGGCAATGTAGCCCAAAGAAACATTCCTCCATTTGGCTTTGTAAATGAAACTTCTTTTGGAAAATAATCTTTCATTGCCTGAATCATACAGCCACTTTGCATATGATATAACGACCTAATCTTCATAATATGTTTGTCAAAATCATGTTTCGATAAGTATTCATAAATCATGTATTGAGAAAATATATTGCTGTGTAGATCCGATGCCTGCTTTGCTTTCAAAAATGCATTTTGAATTGTCTGATTCTTTGTAATTAAAAAGCCTAGACGAATTCCTGGCGAAAGTGTTTTCGAAAAGCTTCCTAACAAAACACTGTTAGGAAGACACCCACCAGCTATGTATTCTCGTACCGGGTCGCCAAAAGACAGCTCACCATATGGGTCGTCTTCAACAAGAACCGTATCTGAACACTCAAACAGACTACGTAGTTTTCTTCGAACTTCTAACGAATACTCGATTCCAGTCGGATTTTGGAAATTAGGAACTAAGTATGCTAGTTTGCATGAATGGCTCTCTAAAAGTTCTTCAACCTGCTCTGTATCAATTCCCTCATCCTTTAACTTTACTGGTAAAAATGTTGGCTCATATTGCGAAAACGCCTGGATTGCACCTAGATAAGCCGGCTTCTCAAGGATGATTTCATCTCCTTTCTCAATGAGAATTTTGCCTAGCAAGTCTAGCGATTGTTGAGATCCAGATGTAATAATAATATCCCCGGCTGTTAGGTCAAGTGAACTAAACTGATTATAACGGTTTGCAATCCATTCACAAAGCTCTAATAGCCCCTGCGTTGTGGAGTACTGAAACACATTACTTCCATACTTTCTTACAACTTCCTGCATGCTGTTTGCAAGTTCGTCCTGCGGAAACGAGATTGGATTTGGCAAGCCACCCGCAAACGAAATGACTTCTTTATTTTGAGTAACTTTTAGTATTTCACGAACAAATGAAGTTGGTGTATTTTGACTTCGGCTGGTTAAACAAATTGAACTTTGCATATGCATTCTCCTTTTTCATAATTTTCACTAGTTTATCATTGCATTTTTGTGCATACAATATTAAAATTGTATGCAGGACAATTTTAATATTCCTGTGCCACAATGATTGAACTAATTAAAATCATAAGGAGAAAAATTTTTATGCCCGTTAATTCATTCGAAAACTATCCCATGAGCTGGAAACCAACTCTAACTCTCACTCAAAATCCCCTTTATCTTTCTTTAGCAATGGCAATGGAAGAAGATATTCAAAATGGTGTACTACTTCCTGGAACGAAGCTTCCTCCCCAACGAGAACTTGCTGATTATCTGGATCTTAATCTGAGTACTATCACAAGAGCTTTTAAAGTATGTGAAAAAAAAGGGCTTATTTGTGGTGTCGTTGGAAAAGGAACGTTCATTTCTTCTGATGCCACTGCCGAAAGAGTGTTTCTTAAGAACGATTATTCTCAGCCCATCATTGATATGGGTGCAATTATGCCCCACTCCCTAAGCAATCAAAAAATCACACAATATATTCAAATTCTTGCAAAGGAGCCTGACTCATACAAGTTATTCCAATATGGATTTAGCGAACAAGAAAGTTATGAACAAGTAGCTTCACTTAAGTGGCTTGAAAAATCTGGACTTCATACTTCACAAGACAGGCTCCTGTTTTCAACCGGTGGACAGAATGGCATAATGGGGATTCTATCTGCACTGTTTGAACCAGGAGATAGAATCGGCGCCGATCCCACAACCTATCCAGGCTTTAAACTAGCTGCCAAATTACTAGGTATACAAGTTGTTCCGCTGTATGAACCAAATGCAAAGATCACAAAAGAAAGCCTATTATCCGTCATCAAAAATGAACGAATAAAAGGCCTATATCTAATTCCAGATTTTCATAACCCTACTGCTCTCACAATGCCTCTTGAAACACGAAAAATGATTGCCGAGATCCTTGATGAACATCCCCTCATCCTAATAGAAGATGCTATTAATTCTTTATTACATCCTAACCCACTTCCCCCAATTGCATCCCTTCAGCGGACGCGGACCTTTTATCTTTCAAGTTTGTCAAAAGTACTAGCTCCAAGTTTACGCCTTGGTATCATTGACTGCCCACCATTCTATAAGAATGCTGTCTTTGAGTCCCTCTATGCAATGAATATTGGGGTTTCTCAATTTATGCTTCACTTATTCGCCAGACTTGTAACAAGTGAAGAAGGCGAATTGATTAGGCAATCGAGACAAGAAGAAATTATGAAAAGAAATCAATACATCAATCAATTTTTCTCTCAAGACGAATTGCTTGGTGATTTGCATTCACCTCTGCGCTTTTTAACATTATCGCCTGATCAAAATGCTTCGGCTTTTGAATCACAAGCACTAAAACGCGGCTTACAAATATACGCTGTTGATCGCTTCTATGTTGGTGCCAAACCTTCCGAGCCCGGTATTCGGATTGCCATAACAGCCCCAACCTCTTGGGAAGATTATACGCAGGGCGTCAAGATTCTTGTCGATACCTATATGGCATGCAAATAGAACCTAGCCTTTTATCGCGAATAGATTCCAAATCCTGCTTGCTTTAAGACCTTCCCGATTTGCAGAACCAGATATCGGTCCATTCCTTGATAGTCTTTTTCAAAAATCGCTTCCACTTTTAACAACTCTTCAAACGATACTAAGCAAACATGTTTTTTCGCAAACGTATCTTTTGCTTTTCGCTCCGAATTATTCATATCAAGCGTTGAGTAGCCATTTACAAAATAGAATGCATTCCAACGAAGATGTTCTTCTAGTGTTAACTTTTCAAGAATTTCTTTATTTTTTACTTCTTCTTCAAACATCGAAACATCTTCACCTTTGGCATATTGCAATCCCAAATCATAGAGCTTTGACTGAATACTTAGTGCCAGTGCACGATTTGACTGCTTTTCGAACAATGAAATTGTATCCCACGTTCTTGTATCATTATATAGTGACGCATAAAATTGATGAAAACTCTTTGCCAAACAGTCCAATGTTTCAGCAACTATAAGGTCCTTTGTATATAGTTTCTGCCAATCTCCAAACACTTGAACGGATTGAAAGATATCTCCACGTAGCACTTCTTGATACTGTGGCTTATCTCCAAAATAACACGCAAATTTACACCGCGAATCGTTTCCCGCAAACCGTCTGCTAAGGGTTGCTGCCACTTCAATGTTTTCATTTAAATAGAACACTAAATCCAGCTCACTCGATAAAATATCCGTTGTTTGATAAAAGTCTTTTGAGGACTCTTTTGAATCGACCAATCGAAATGAAGCTACTTTTCCAATCTCTGGATTTTGCACAAAATACATTGCACTCTTATCCTCGATTTCCTGATCTACCAAAGTGATTTCGATTACACCCTCTTGAAACTGACCAAGCATAATTGCGTAGTTCAAAAGTTGTTTTGCAAGATCATTCCATCCAATCAGCCCAATTCTTAAATTGCTCCCACTTCGAAATTCTCGAATTGTCGTTTCCGAGAAATACTTACGAACACAAAGCTCTTCCTCATGGATACAATGTATATCCATAAACGAAAACTTATTTTGGTCTAAAACAGTTGCAAACTCACTGTTTTGAATCCACACATAGGAATTTAAATCCCTGACCACCAAGCCATTCTTTTGATGTTCCCTCTCTAATTCTCCACAAATCGAAAAATTATCCATCTCCTCGCCAATCAAAAATAAGTAGAATTGTTTTGATTCAAATCCTTTAAAAAGAAGCTGAATTTCTATTCCTACCTCTTTACGCGATGGAATGACTAAAAACCCCTGGGCAGATGCCTCTTTTTCAAGTAATAATTTTTCTTCTTCCTCCTCAACAACTGGAACTAAAAATAGAACGATCCCTGGGGATTGACTTTTCTTAATATCTTTTGCTAAAAGCATAGCACGCTCATTCATTTGAGAGAACACATAAATCTTTTTGTGAAATGTGAATATCCTTAAAAACCCTAATTGTATTTTGCAAAGTGCCCGATACCCCGTATAAGATAAAGCAACCATTCCAACGGTGAGCATGGTTAGGGACATGCATAAAGAAAACAATAGATTGAAATATGGAATGCCAGCTACCTGCTCCGATATTGCTTCAAAGTCATTCTCAAAAATCAACATTCGACCAGTACTGATAATCGCCATTAAAACGGCAGATATTTTAGCATTTGGATATTTGATTAAATACCCAAATCCATATAGTGCCATACCCAAAACTAATAGCAAAAACAATAAAATCAGTCTGTTTTTGGCAAACCAGTTTTGAAATTTAGAAACCAAAAAAATACAGGCAATTAATACTGCAATACTAATTACAATAATTCCAATCTGCGTTAGGATCATACATTCTCCGTTTCTGAACATTTTTCTAGACTCTTAATGCACTCATAATTTGTTTTACCAAAATGTCAATCTCATAATCATCCTCTAAAAACAGATTATCTGGTAGAATTGTGAATCTTCCTACAAAATAACTAATGGAGAGAATTCCAAATGTCCTAAAAATAATACTATTTGGAAGATCACTGATCTCTCCTTTTGCCTTTGCAT
>CAZWNX010000080.1:0-8342 GCA_964635395.1 uncultured Lachnospiraceae bacterium | reverse complement strand
TATTTTTGCTTTTGAGAATTTTCAAGTTCAGCACGACTGATTTAAGCCCAAATGGCGCTTAATCAGTAGACACTAAATATAAGGCTGTGGTAACCTACTCAACGCGTCTACACTGAATAGGTTACCACAGCCTGAAAAATGTCATCGTGCTGAATCAATTTTCTATTGACAGCTAACAAATATTAGCTTACTATTGAGCTAACAACAATTAGCTAAACTACCGCGATAAGAAAAGGTTGGTAAACAATGAATACAAAAGAAAAAATTATGCATATCGCATTAGATTTATTTTCGGTTAGAGGATTTAGTGCTGTAAGTGTTCATGAAATTGCAAAAGAAGTTGGGATTAAAGCACCTTCCCTTTACAAACATTATAAAAGTAAACAAGATATTTTTGAAGCGATTTTACTCCAGATGCAAAAGGGCTACCAGCAAGAAGCACAAGGATTCGATCTATCTGGCGTGGACCCAAATGTGGATGCAAAACAGTATATTATGATGTCAGAAGTTGATTTGTTACAACTTGGAAAACAACTATTTCTATATTTTCTGAAAGACGAATTTGTTGTCAAGGTTCGTAAAATGATTACGCTAGAGCAATTTCATAACAAAGATTTGGCGGATTTTTATTCACTACAGTATTTTCATGCGCCAATCGAATACCAGGCAACATTATTTCAGACGATGATGGATTCAAAAATCTTTCGGCAAGAAGACCCTAAAGTGATGGCACTGCACTTCTATGCACCCTTATTTTTGCTACTCACACTATGTGACAGAAATTCGGATCAAGAACAGGATGCATTTGAATTACTAGAGGCTCATATTAAGCAGTTTTCGAGACTTTATAAAAATTAAGTTATTTATTTTGAAAGGATATGATAGGATGAAAATAACACTGGTACATGGACAAAATCATAAAGGAAGTACTTACCAGTTGAGTCATATTTTGCTTGATAAAATTGGTCAAAAACAAGACGTTGAGATCGTTAACGAGTTTTTCCTGCCCAAGGATTTAAATCATTTTTGCCTTGGATGCTTTCAGTGTATTGAAGGAGACGAAAATTGTCCGTTTTTTGATGAAAAAACCAAAATTTTAGATGCGATTGAGGCAGCGGACGTATTGATTTTTACAACACCGACTTATTGCTTACGAGCATCCGCACCGATGAAATCTTTTTTGGATATGACATTCACGCGTTGGATGGTACATCGTCCAAAGGCAATCATGTTTTCCAAAAAGGCAATCGTTCTATCAAGTAGTGCAGGCAGTGGTGGAAAACTTGCTACCAAAGATATTGCAACGTCTCTATTTTATTGGGGAATTCCTTGGATTAAGCAGTATTCAAAAAGTTTGCAGGCGATGAATTGGAAGGGCGTTTCAAAGAAAAATCAAGACAAAGTAGATCGGGATTTAACCAACCTTTCCCAAAAAATCCTTCGTAAGAAAAATGCAAAAGCCGGGATCAAAACAAAGTTTATGTTCCACATGATGAAGAATATGCAAAAAGCTGGATGGGGTTCAAGTCCTTATGAAAAGCAGTATTGGATGAGTCAGGGATGGTTTGGTGGAAAGGCACCTTGGAGGTAAGATGAAAACAAAAACAGTCGTAAGTATGCGTATAAAATGTATGCTAATAACAAGTATCGCACTTGTCGTGGCGACAGGATGCCAAAAAAGTTCTGATTACTTCGCAGACCCTTCTGCACATGTATTCGATGATCAACTATATATTTATCCATCTCATGATATAGACTCAGGGGTATACCCAGATGGAATTGGAAGTCATTATGATATGAAAGATTATCATGTATTATCCCTTGACCAAGAGGGCCAGCTCATTGATCAAGGGGTTGCTCTAAAACTTGAAGAAATTCCTTGGGCCAAGAAGCAGTTATGGGCGCCAGATATTGCCTTTAAAGACGGAACATATTTCTTTTATTTTCCAGCGAAAGACAATGCGGGAACGTTTCGTATCGGAGTGGCAACTGGTCAAAGTCCAACAGGTCCGTTTGTATCAGAAGAACATCCTGTTGAGGGATTATACAGCATTGATCCGGCAGTGTTTGTAGACGAAAACGAAGAAGCATATATCTATTTTGGTGGAATTGGTGGAGGACAACTTCAAGGATATCAAGAAGGGGCATATGATTCAAAAGCACAAGCGCCATCGGCAGATGAGCCTGCTCTTGGACCAATGGTGGCACAGTTAAACCAAGACATGATATCATTAGCCGATTCACCAAGTGAGATTCAAATACTTGACAAAGACGGGAAACCATTATTAGCAAAGGATGAAGACAAGCGTTTTTTTGAAGCTGCTTTCATGCATAAATATCAGGACACCTATTATCTTTCCTATTCAACGGGTACAACCCACAAAGTTGTATATGCAACAAGTGATCATCCAATGGGACCGTTTACTTTTCAGGGAACAATTTTAGAGCCTGTAGAGGGCTGGACAACACATCACTCGATCGTTGAATATCATGGCGAGTGGTATCTGTTCTATCATGATGCGAAGAAATCAGGTAAAGATCACCTCAGGAATGTGAAGTACAAGAAACTCTATTATGGTGAAGATGGAAGTATACAGACCAAGGAAAGTGTATCAAAAAGTGCTACGAATAAACAAGAAGCGCAATCTCAAAATGCGGAAGCTTATCTGCATGCAAATGGGTCTATATTAGAACAAAACAATGAACCTGTCATATTAAAGGCAATTAATTTTGATAATCTAACTTGGTTCTCAGAGAACGGGAAGTTAGATGATGGAACCTATGTCTTTTCTCTACATCATAATGAAACGGATTATGATACAGTAAAAGAAATGGGGTTTAACTCGATTCGATATTTTATTCGGTGGCAGGATTTGTTTCAAAACGCGGAAACACTGAAAAAAAATGAAGCTGGTTGGGAGTGGCTAAATCAGAATATACAATGGGCAAAAGAGAGAAATATAAGCCTTATTCTAGATTTTCACTGCCCAAAAGGTGGCTTTGGAACCAAAGGATCGGGTGCTTGGCCAATCTGGAAAAAAGAGAAATTGCAAAAAGCCTATATAGAAGCGTGGCAGGAAATTGCACAAACATATAATGATGAAGTAACGATTGCTGGATATGATTTAATGAATGAACCTTCTCTTGCAAGAAATGGCATTGAGCAATACCAGCAAATCATGCAGGATACGGTGGATGCAATCCGTGAAGTAGATGGTAATCATATAATTATTGTAGAGTCGGCAGTTGGTGTTGATGGTGATATGGAAAGTTATGAAAAACCAACATGGGTTCAGGTAAAGGATGATAATCTGATGTATTCCTTTCACTTCTATGATCCGCTTAGCTTTACACATAATGACCCATCCCTGGATTCAAAGCTGATTTATCCAAACAAGGAGTATACAAAAGAGGTACTTGCAAAGAAATTTGAGCAATGTATCAATGAGCCGTTTTTAATGGAAACTCCCATATTGTTGGGTGAGTTTGGATGTAACGATTGGAGTGAAGATTCCGGCGCTATGCAGTGGATTCAAGATGTGTATGAATTGTGTGAACAAAAGAATGTTCATACAGCACTATTTGCATATCGATCTTTTGAAGATTATAAAGAAAAGGATAACTTTAGTTTTGGAATCAGCAGAATGTACTACAATGCTGAGAGCAAATCAGGGATTGTTGAGGAAAAAAATGAGGAGCTTGTGGAGTTTCTTATGAATGAATGGACTCCATAAACATATAAAAAGCCAAAACTCGAACATTATGTCAGAGTTTCGGCTTTAATGAATCTTAGAACTGTTTTGAAACAAGCATAATAACATAAGAACCTAAGGCGATAAAAGCAAAACCCAGGCCATAAATAACGAGTTGAAGTGGTAATGAAGGACGATAGAACATGTTCGGATTCTCTGGATTAACATAGATTGTAAGTTCTTCATTCAATTTTGGTAAGTCAACGTTAGTAGCAATAGTACTTCTTACCCGATATTGTTCCCCGCCATATTGAAAAGCATAAATAGAGTAATAGGCGGCATGTTTTATTCCAGAACTGCTTCGTTCCACACGGTTATTTCGAACGCGCTCAAGTTCCACACAGGTTGCCGTAATTTGGCTAGTGCAATTCTTCTTTAAGTGCAAAGTACGAAAGAACTGATTTAGAACAATGAATAGTCCAATAATCACAAAACAGGATAAGATTAAGTAGACAATGATTATTCCGATATTTTACTTAACAAAGGAGACATCCAAGAGATAAGAGGTACTAAGACCAATGATTGCAAGTCCTACCAAAGACACCAGTAATGCTTTTGCATCTTTTAGTTTTCGCTCTGTCAAAAGAAAGATCATTGTCCCCATTATGAATAAAATTCCACCCAGTATGATGAACATGAGCGGCGGGTTTGTTTTGTGAAAGATGAGCATGCCAACGATTCCGCCAATAATTGTGATGAGAGTAATGCTACTGATCAGTATGTTGATTAATTTTGATTTCGTATCATCCATAATGCTTAACCCTCATAGCGAATTAATTCACGCCAGATTTCAATTTCTCGATTTGCAATTTCAACATTGGAAGAACCGTGCACTGCATTTGCCTGTACATCTTCTCCGTACATATAACGAATCGTTCCTGGTTTTGTATGGGCAGGATTGGTTGCGCCATTGATTTCACGAACGATGTTAACAACATTTTCGCCTTCCAATACGAGTACAACAACTTCAGATGAAGACATATAATCTAAAACTTCCTGAAAAAAATCTTTGCCCTTCAAATCAGCATAATGCTGTTCTAAAACTTCCTGTGTTGCTAGGATTCTATGTGCATGAATAATTTCAAGGCGGTTATCTTCATAGATGGAGATGATTTTTCCAACTAATTTTTTCTTTACAGCCTCCGGTTTAATAATAACTAATGTACGTTCCATAAATACCCTCCCGATTTTGTTTTTGTAATGTGTAAGCATTACTTTTCTATTATATAGGATGTTCAGAAATTAAGGAAGAATTATTCGAATAATTGTATCTTTTTACTCTTGTATTCCTAAGTAAATTCATTTATCATATCAGAGAATACACAACTGACGGAAACAGGGCAACCTGTGTAGGAGGACCTACTGGAAGTGTATTGATACAAAAAGTCGACCGTCTGGGCAGCAGGATTTTTAATCGTGCTCTCAGATGGTTTTTTTATGGATTTGGAGGAAGAAAGATGAACGTATTATCATTAGAACAAGAGTTGCAAAACAATGCTTATCCAGGAAGAGGAATTGTAATTGGAAGATCAAAAGATGGTAAGCATGCGGTAACCGCTTATTTCATTATGGGAAGAAGCCAAAATAGTAGAAATCGTATTTTTGTAGAAGCTGAGCAAGGAATTCGCACACAAGCGTTTGATCCTTCTAAACTAGAAGATCCAAGTTTAATCATTTATGCTCCAGTAAGAGTTTTGGGTCATCAGATGATTGTGACGAATGGAGATCAGACAGATACAATTTATGATGGTTTAAACGATGGAAAAACCTTTGAACAATCTTTGAGAACAAGAGAATACGAACCAGATGCTCCAAACTATACACCAAGAATTTCAGGATGCTTAATGATTGAAAATGGAAATTATGAATATGTTCTATCCATTCTCAAAAGCCATAATAACGAAGCAGTTTCATGCAGCCGTTACACCTTTTCTTATGATACACCAGTTGCTGGATTGGGACGTTTCATTCATACTTACAAGCAAGATGACCAGCCACTTCCAAGTTTTGAAGGAGAACCTAAATTAGTTGAAATAAATGGGGATATTGATACCTTTTCAACCCAAGTTTGGGAATCATTAAACGAAGAAAACAAAGTTTCTCTATTTGTTCGCTACATCAATATCGAAACAGGACTTTATGAAACCAGAATTATGAATAAAAACCAATAAGGAGATTAAACGATGAATGAAATTCAATTGAAATATGGATGTAATCCAAATCAAAAACCTTCTAGAATCTATCTTGAAAATGGATCAGACTTACCAGTTCAGGTATTAAATGGTAAACCAGGTTATATTAACTTCTTAGATGCATTTAATGGTTGGCAGTTAGTAAAAGAATTGAAAGCAGCAACGGGTTTACCAGCAGCGACATCTTTTAAGCATGTATCTCCAGCAGGAGCAGCAGTTGGTCTTCCATTAGATGAAACCTTAGCTAAAATTTACTGGGTAGATGATCTTGGAACACTTTCACCTCTTGCTTGTGCTTATGCAAGAGCGCGTGGTGCAGATCGTATGTCATCGTTTGGTGATTTTATAGCTCTTTCAGATGTTTGTGACGTAGATACGGCAAAACTAATTAAGCGAGAAGTATCGGACGGTGTGATTGCACCTGGATATACAGCGGAAGCACTTGCAATTCTACAAGCAAAGAAAAATGGTGGTTATAATGTAATTCAAATTGATGAGAATTATATTCCAGAAGAACTTGAAAAGAAACAAGTCTATGGAATTACATTCGAACAAGGTAGAAATGAACTTGTAATTGACGAAGCATTATTATCCAATATTCCAACTCAAAATAAAAATCTTCCAGAATCTGCAATTGTAGATATGAAGATTGCACTGATTACTTTGAAATATACACAGTCAAACTCCGTATGCTATGTGAAAAATGGACAGGCAATCGGAATTGGTGCAGGACAACAATCAAGAGTACATTGTACAAGACTTGCTGGACAAAAAGCGGATAATTGGTATCTTCGCCAAGCTCCAAAGGTATTAGGACTTGAGTTCTTAGATACATTAGGACGTGCAGATCGCGATAACACCATTGATGTATACATTGGTGATGAATATGAAGACGTTTTAAAAGAAGGTGAATGGCAGAAACGTTTCAAAGTAAAACCAGAAGTATTTACAAGAGAAGAAAAGAGAACTTGGTTAGACGGTAATCAAGAAGTAACACTTGGTTCAGATGCATTTTTCCCATTCTCAGATAATATTGAACGCGCTTACAAAAGCGGTGTATCCTACATTGCTCAGCCAGGTGGTTCAGTAAGAGACGACGTTGTAATTGAATGTTGTGATAAATATAATATGGTTATGGCATTTACTGGAATTCGTTTATTCCATCACTAAATAGCAATTTTATACAAGATAAAAAGAATCGCCTTTCTTATACTTAAGACATCAGTTCACAAGACACTTAAGTAAAGGAAGGCGATTTTTATGGAAACAATGTTTATGGAAAATTTGATTGAAGAAGTTAGGTGGGTTAAGCATCCAGTATTTGAAGGTGTATTTTTAAAACATATTCTTGTTAGTAAGGATTCGGGTGGAGTCTTTAGTCTTCATATAGTACATATTGAACCGGGTAAAAAAATCGGAAGTCATACACACGAACATCAGATGGAAAACCACGAGGTTCTTAAAGGACGGGGAACCTGTGTAAACAATGGTATTCTTTCAGATTATGAGCCAGGTGCTACATCACTTTTTGAGCAAGGGATTGTGCATGAGATTACCGCATCTGATGAATCAAAAGAAGGACTTTATCTATTGGCAAGATTCACGCCTCCTCTGTGCTAGAGATATCAGGACGTTCTATGTGATAAAGGGTTTCTTTGTATTCCGATGGGTTGATTCCAACGAATTTTTTAAACCATTTATTGAGGTGGCTTTGGTCGCAGAATCCAGCATCCAGGGCCACTTCTACAATCGTGTCATAGTCCTTGAGTAATTCCTTGGCAAGTCGCACTTTATTTTGCATCTGATATTGGTGCGGTGTTAAGCCAAAGTTTGATTTAAATACACGGATCATATGGTATTTGCTGATAAAGAAATCATTGGATAGTTGATCACAGGGATTTAGAGTATGAGGATGTTCTAACAAATACTGTTTCATATCTTTGATAAAGTCAGGTGCTTCCTGGCTTTTTTCGTTATTAGGAAAATGATTAGTGGTAAGTTCGCCAAATGCATTAAGCAAGTCGAGTATTTGAGTATCAGATACGATGTTGTATTCGATTAGTAAGTGTGCATGGGAAAGTGCTTCTGACCACCATTCATGCCCTGATAATAAAGGATAATCTTTGTGAATACAGATACAAAAAGAGGAATAACTTGAATTTAGTAGTTCGATTGAATGAAGTTCATCTGGGGAAATGGAATAAATAGATCCAGATTGCAAAACTTGTCTATTCCCATCTTTTTGCAATGCAATTTCGTCATCTAAAACAAGCCCAACAATATAGAAGGACTGATGCGTATGCGAAGGATAGTTGATACAAGAATCTTTGCTATACACAAATCGAATGTATGGATTATGCGTGGAAAAGTATTTGATTGGAGGTGCTTGCATGGAAGA
>CAZWNX010000079.1:0-8443 GCA_964635395.1 uncultured Lachnospiraceae bacterium | reverse complement strand
ATATTCCATCACTTCTGGTAATAATTCGTTTTTGTATTTTTCTTCAAACTCTTCCCATGACTTATTAACATATTCATCCGCTAAGTCAAGTGTATCCATAATATCGATTTCGTTTGCACCATCAAATACTGGTGTCGCAACATTAAATCCTAATGCTCTTGCTGCTAAAGAAAGATGGATCTCTAATACTTGACCAATATTCATACGAGATGGAACTCCAAGTGGGTTTAAAACAATATCAAGCGGACGTCCGTTTGGTAAATATGGCATATCCTCAACTGGAAGAACACGGGATACAACACCCTTGTTACCATGACGACCAGCCATTTTATCTCCTACAGATATTTTTCTCTTTTGTGCAATATAAATACGAACTGCTTGGTTCACTCCTGGAGATAACTCATCTCCATTTTCCCTCGTAAATACTTTCGCATCTACAACAATTCCGTATTCTCCATGTGGTACTTTTAATGATGTATCACGAACTTCGCGAGCTTTTTCACCAAAGATCGCTCTTAGTAAACGCTCTTCTGCTGTAAGCTCTGTTTCTCCTTTTGGAGTAACTTTCCCAACAAGAATATCTCCTGCACGAACTTCTGCACCAATTCTGATAATTCCACGATCATCTAGATCTTTTAGCGCATCATCACCGACTCCGGGAACATCTCTTGTGATTTCCTCAGGTCCTAATTTTGTATCACGAGCTTCTGCTTCATATTCCTCAATATGAACAGATGTATATACATCTTCTTGCACAAGTCTTTCACTTAACAAAACAGCATCTTCGTAATTATAACCTTCCCAAGTCATAAATCCAATTAGTGGATTCTTACCAAGCGCTAGTTCACCTGATTTTGTAGATGGACCATCTGCAATAACCTGACCAGCCTCAATGTGCTCTCCCTTAGAAACAATCGGTTTTTGATTATAGCAGTTAGACTGATTACTTCTTGAAAACTTCGTAAGTTTAATTTCTTCTTTTTCACCATCATCATAAGTCAATTTAATCATTGATGAAGATACCGAATCTACCACGCAGTTCTTTTTGGCCACAAGACAAACTCCTGAATCCACAGCAGTTTTTGGCTCCATTCCAGTTCCTACAACAGGCGCTTCGGTAATAAGCAGTGGAACTGCCTGACGTTGCATGTTGGATCCCATTAGCGCACGGTTAGCATCATCATTCTCTAAGAACGGAATAAGTGCTGTTGCCACTGAAAACACCATTTTAGGAGATACATCCATATAATCAAATAAATTCTTTACATATTCCTGTGTTTCTTCGTGATAACGTCCGGAAACCATTTTCTTTACAAAATGTCCATCTTCATCAAGCGCCTCATTAGCCTGTGCAACATGATAATTATCTTCTTCATCTGCTGTCATATAAACAACTTCATCTGTAACAATTGGATTTTCCGGATTTGTTTTGTCAATAATACGATAAGGTGCTTCAATAAATCCGTACTCATTAATTCGTGCATAGGATGCAAGCGAGTTAATAAGTCCAATGTTTGGACCTTCTGGGGTTTCAATCGGGCACATTCTTCCATAATGTGAATAATGAACGTCACGAACCTCGAAACCAGCACGATCTCTTGAAAGACCTCCAGGTCCTAATGCTGATAAACGTCTTTTATGTGTCAATTCACCTAATGGATTATTCTGATCCATGAACTGTGACAACTGTGACGAACCAAAAAATTCCTTTACGGCTGCTTGAACTGGCTTAATATTGATGAGTGCTTGTGGAGAAACTTCTTCAGCATCATGTGTTGTCATTCTTTCACGAACAACTCTTTCAAGTCTTGATAAACCAATACGATATTGATTCTGTAACAATTCACCAACAGCTCTAATTCTTCTATTTCCTAAATGGTCAATGTCATCCGCATTTCCAATTCCATACTCCAAATGGATGTTATAATTGATAGACGCAATAACATCTTCCTTAGTAACATGTTTTGGAATCAAATTGGATACATTTTCCATAATTGCACTTGCCAATTCTTCCGGATTATCACTGTGTTCATCTAATAATTGCTTTAATACTGGGAAGTATACTTCTTCTGTAATCCCTAATTCTTTTGGATTACACTCCACAAAATTAGTTATATCAACCATCATGTTTGAAAGAACTTTTACATTTCTTTCTTCAGTCTGAATCATAACATAAGAAACTGCTGCATTCTGAATTTCATCTGCTAATTTAGCACTCACACTGGTTCCTGCAGTAGCTAAAACTTCTCCTGTATATTCATCAACAACATCTTCAGCCAATACTTTGTATCTGATTCGATTCTTTAATGCCAATTTTTTATTGAATTTATAACGACCAACTTTTGCCAAATCGTATCTTCTTGGATCAAAAAACATAGAATGAATCAAACTTTCAGCACTTTCTACTGATAGTGGTTCGCCTGGACGGATTTTTTTGTATAACTCTAAAAGACCTTCCTGATAATTTTCAGAGACGTCTTTTGAAAAACTTGCTTCTATTTTAGGTTCATCACCGAAAAGTTCACGAATTTCATCATTCGTACCAACACCCAATGCTCTAATCAAAACAGTTATTGGCACTTTTCTAGTTCTATCTACACGAACATAGAAAATATCATTGGAATCTGTTTCGTACTCTAACCAAGCACCTCTATTTGGAATAACAGTCGATGAAAATAATTCTTTTCCGATCTTATCATGTCCAACAGAATAGTATATTCCTGGCGAACGAACTAACTGACTTACGATAACACGTTCTGCACCATTGATTACAAAAGTACCAGTTTCGGTCATTAACGGTAAGTCACCCATGAATATTTCATGTTCACTAATTTCTTCTTTTTCTTTGTTATAAAGTCTAACTCTAACTTTAAGTGGAGCTGCGTAAGTAGCATCTCGCTCTTTACACTTTTCAATAGAATACTTCACGTCGTCTTCACACAATTCGAAGTCAACAAACTCTAAACTTAAGTGTCCGCTATAGTCAGCAATTGGAGAAATATCCGCAAATACTTCTTTTAATCCTTCGTTCAAAAACCACTTGTAAGAGTCTTTTTGAACCTCGATCAGGTTTGGCATATCCAAAACCTCTTTTTGTCGTGAATAACTCATACGTATATTTTTGCCACAAGCAATAGGACGTATTCTGTTTTTTTCCATTGACATTTCACCCCGTTCTTTATGATATAAGAGTAAAATTTCTTCCACTCTTTCTTTATGCTACTTGTAAATGATAAAAACATGCACTTTTCATTAAAATATTACAAAAAATGCATACCACACCACAATAGCGCATTATCCATTGTACTACAAGACTTTTTTTTCGTCAACCACTTTTCCAATTAAATTACCCCAACTTATAAAGTCGGGGTAATCAACATTGTTATTCAATCACAAGAATAAAATTATTTCAAAGTAACTTTAGCGCCTTCTGCTTCAAGTTTTCCTTTAATATCTTCTGCTTCAGTTTTTGAAACAGCTTCTTTAACAACCTTTGGTGCGTTGTCAACTAAGTCTTTTGCTTCTTTTAATCCTAATCCTGTAGCTTCACGAACTACTTTGATTACTTTAACTTTGTTTGGTCCAACTTCTGTTAATTCAACATCAAATTCTGTTTTTTCTTCAGCTTCTTCACCTGCTCCAGCAGCTGGTCCAGCCACAACAACACCTGCTGCTGCACTTACACCAAATTCTTCTTCACAAGCTTTTACTAAATCGTTAAGTTCTAATACTGTTAATTCTTTAATTGCATCAATTAATTCTGCAGTTGATAATTTTGCCATTTCTATTTCCTCCATTTTTGATTTGTTTTCTTGATCTTATTCTGCTACTGTAGCATCTTTTTCTGCAACTTGTTTAATAACACGTGCAAAATTGGTGATTGGTGACTGAATACTTCCAAGGAACTTTGAAAGTAATTCTTCTCTGCTTGGAATACTACTAATTGCTTCGATTCCTTTAGCATCATACACTTTTCCTTCAACCATACCGGCTTTGATTTCAAGCGCTTTTGCAGTTTTTGCAAATTTTACAAGAACTCTAGCTGGTGCTGTTGCATCCGTCTTAGAAATCGCGATTGCACTTGGTCCTTCTAAATAAGGAGCAAGTTCTTCTAAGTCAGTTCCTTTAAAAGCAAAGTTCATCATAGTATTCTTATATACTTTATAAGTAATATTTGCTTGACGAAGTTCTCTTCTAAGTTGTGTATCTTGCTCAACTGTCAATCCACGATAGTCCACAAGTACAGCCGACTGCGCATCTTTAATATTCTCAGATATTTCAGCTACAACGGGTTTCTTTTCTTCTACTTTTGCCATTCTACTACCTCCTTAAAGATTTGTTGCCGATCGGAGTCTTAAATTATAAAAGCCTCTCATACCAATGAGAGGCAAAAATGTTGTATACACTCTTTCTCTCCTCGGTAGGCGATAAACTTACGCTAAAAAGCACCTACTGTCTTCGGCTTGGCCTTAACGACCTTTATCAGATTAACATATAGAAATATGCGTGTCAATATAGCAATGAATTTTTTTTAACTTCTAATCCCAATTAACATACCCATCTTGATCTATTGTAACTCCTTTTGATAATGTTCTCATATACTCTAGCACTCTATCCTTTTCCGCACCTTCCAAAAATGTAGTTCGATAATCTTTTTGCATAGCCGGAATAAAGCGAAATTGTTTAATCCCTTCTTTACTCACAATCATTTCAACCATACAACTTTCCTGCGTTTTCGAATTAAACCAGAAATTCCCAAGGCTATAGATTAACAGTGTGGAATTTATTTTTTCAATTCCCTGCAAACAATGTGTATGATTCCCAATAATCGCGTCTGCCCCAGCTTCACTGATCTTTTTTGCTTGCTCAAGCTGCGCCCAGTCAGGATTTGTTTCATTTTCCGTCCCCCAATGTACATACACAATGGTGATATCCGCTTCTTTTTTTGTTTCCTTAATCACTTCAAGTAAATGGTCAATATTCCAACAGCGAAATACGCCTGGTTGATCCTTCGTTGCCCCTTTTGTATCCGGATTGTCAACGCGCTCTATTTGTGTTGCGCATATATAAGCAATTCTCACTCCACTAACTTCAATATAAATCGGTTTAGCAGCTTCATCAATCGTTTTGCCAGCACCTGCAAATAGTATGTTTTCGCTTTGCAAGGTATCCATTGTATCAAGTAACGATACCTCTCCATAATCATATGCATGGTTATTTGCTAAAGAGACAAGATCAACTCCCATTTCACTTAGAAGCGATACATTGTCTGGATTCGAACGAAATGTATATGTTTTCCCCTCTACGGGTGTCCCTCGTTTTGTATATGTGAACTCATTATTCAGCATCATTATATCAACACTGCGCATTCGATCAAGTACTGCTTGATCAATGCACGAAGACATATTTCCTCCCCGCTGTTTTAAAACTGCCATATTGCTATAATCATCAGCGAAGTTGATGTCTCCAGCAAATCCCAGTAGCACTTCGCCCTTATTAGGATCTGTTGTTTGAAAATAATATACGCCATCCTCCATTACTTGTTCCGGCAGGGACTCTTCTTGCACTTCACTTGGTTCTTTATCCTCTTCTACTAAATTGAGTATTTCAAGAATAGACTCTTCTGCTTTGAGATCACTCATTCCCTGATTCTTTCGATCCACTCGGCTCACAAAAAAGAAAATACACAAACCCAATAAACCCACCATCACTGTACCTGTAAACGTAAATAAAAATATTTTTGTGTATCGCTTTTGCATCTTTTCATCCCCAAATTTAATGATTATTATTTTCGTCACCTCTATATAGTAAACCAAAAATAAGCGAATGACAAGAATTGTCATCCGCTTTTATTGTTAATAACTTTTTGATTACAACGTAAAATTAATATTTTGCTGTTGTAATTTTAACTCCAGGTCCCATTGTAGCAGAAACTGTTATGCTCTTTAAGTATTGTCCCTTAACAGCACTTGGTTTTGCTTTCGTAATAGCTTCCATAATCGCTTCAAAGTTTTCAACTAATTTAGCTTCATCAAAAGATGCTTTTCCAACTGGTACATGGATAATGTTTGATTTGTCTAATCTGTATTCAATCTTACCTGCTTTAATATCATTGATTGCTTTCGTAACATCCATAGTAACTGTTCCAGCTTTAGGATTAGGCATTAAACCTTTTGGTCCTAACACTTTACCCAAACGACCAACAACACCCATCATGTCAGGAGTTGCAACAACAACATCAAAATCTAACCATCCGTCGTTTTGAATTTTTGGAACTAACTCTTCTCCACCAACATGATCTGCTCCAGCAGCTTCTGCTTCTGCAACTTTATCACCTTTTGCGAACACTAAAACCTTAACTGTTTTTCCTGTTCCGTTAGGAAGAACTACCGCTCCACGAATTTGTTGATCAGCGTGACGACCATCACAACCCGTTCTGATATGTGCTTCAATTGTTTCATCAAATTTTGCAACTGCTGATTTTTTAGCAAGTGCAATTGCATCTGCGATTTCATATTGTACTGTACGATCTACCAGCTTAGCTGTTTCTAAATATCTCTTTCCGTGTTTCATACTTTACCTCCTTGTGGTAGTGGCGGAGTAAATCTCCTCCCACGTTTTTATTCGCTATCGTTAGAATTACTTTTCAACTGTAATTCCCATACTTCTTGCTGTTCCAGCAATCATGCTCATAGCTGATTCAACATTCGCTGCGTTCAAATCAGGCATCTTTGTTTCAGCAATTTTTTGTAAGTCTGCTTTTGAAATCGTAGCCACTTTTGTTTTGCTTGGAACTGCTGATCCCGATTTAATATTGCAAGCCTTCTTGAGTAGAATAGCAGCTGGAGGAGTTTTGGTAACGAAACTAAAACTTCTATCTGCGTACACAGTGATTACTACAGGAATAATTGTGTCTCCCATTTCCGCTGTTCTTGCATTAAACTGTTTTGTAAATTCAACGATATTAACTCCATGTTGTCCTAAAGCAGGTCCAACTGGTGGTGCTGGTGTTGCTTTACCAGCAGGAATCTGTAGCTTAATATAACCAGTAACTTTTTTTGCCATTTTGGCACCTCCTAAATATAAATGTGGTAGTGGCGGGCCTCAGCCCTCCCACGGTTTGCATATGAAATACAAACATCGACTGTAACTCTATTTCATTTTGTTAACACAAAAGAAATTTCTAACTATAACTTTCTTACTTCTGCAAAACTAATTTCAACTGGTGTTTCACGTCCAAACATTTCCACATTAATGGTCGCTGTTTGCTTGTGAATATCAAGTTTTTGAACAACACCAACTGTGTCTTTCCAAACTCCGTCCACTACTGAAATACTGTCGCCTTCTGCGAAATCAACTTTCATCTCTTGAGTATTGATTCCAAGCGGTTTCATTTCATCTTCTGTAAGTGGAACCGGCTTACTTCCTGGACCAACAAAGCCTGTAACTCCTCTTGTATTTCGAACAACATACCATGTATCGTCATTCATAACCATGTTAATTAGTACATATCCTGGAAATAGTTTTTTCTGTACTGTTTTCTTTGCACCGTTTTTCATCTCTACAACATCTTGCATAGGTACACGAACTTCCAAAATTTCTTCTTCCAAATGTCTGTTTTCAATGGCTTTGTCAAGATTTGCCTTAACTTTATTTTCATATCCGGAATAAGTATGTACTACATACCAGTTTGCTTCTGCCATATTATTATCCTCATTCCTACATTGTCAGGAAACTAATTCCATATTGAAGAACCATGTCTAAAACAGCTATTATCACTCCAATAACTACGGAAATCGCAGTTACTACCAAAGCTTGTTTAAATACCGTTTTGCGATCTGGCCAAATAATTTTCTTGAATTCTGCCTTCAATCCATCCATAAAGCTAACTTTATGCTTTTCATTATTTACATTTTCGCCCATTTCTATCCTCCATGCTAAAACTATAGCTTCTACTTATTGGGTGGATTATTTGGTTTCCTTGTGCAATGTATGAGTTTTGCAGAATCTACAATATTTTTTTGTTTCCATTCTATCTGGATGAGCTTTCTTATCCTTCATAGTATTATAGTTACGATTTTTGCACTCCGTACATGCTAATGTTATTTTTGTGCGCATTATTTCCACCTCCGCAATGGTTCTCTTCTTTAATTATTGTGCGTTATTTATCTTGATTGATCAGTGATATTTATATACTTTATCATGCTTTTTTTTGAGCATAAAAAAAAGACCTATCTCTCATCTCGCCTAAGTAATATACCACACTTACTATCGCCAGTCAACGTCTTTTCCACCCGTTTTTATAAAATATTCATCGAATCATCAAAAATAAGTTGATTTATCGTTTAAATTTTAACGGAATGTATTGCTTTTGTCAAGTACAAGTAGTACTTGAGTTTCCGTAGTTTTATCCACAGAACCCAAGTTTGTTGGTTTTGTTACA
>CAZWNX010000078.1:0-8570 GCA_964635395.1 uncultured Lachnospiraceae bacterium | reverse complement strand
AATGCGCTAAAACTTCTGTCTATAAACGTGACATTTTGGAATAAATATGGTAATATTGACGAATAAATGTAAAAAATTCGTAAATATGTACAGAATATGAATGAAATTATTAAGAAATTCATAATTTGTACAAAAAATGTTCAAATGTGGTTTACAAATAATATTTTTCATAGTATACTCCGAAATGTAGTATAAATTATTAGTATGTAATTTTGAGGAGATGTTTATTATGAAAAAGAAATTAGTATTAGCTTTAACAACAGTTATGATGGCTTCAGCATTATTAATCGGATGTGCAAAAGATGAAGTTGCTACAGAAGAAGTTGCAGTAGTAGAAGAAGCAGCAGAAGAAGTAAGCGAAAATGAAGTAGAAGAAGTAAGTGCTAACGAAGTAGAAGTTACTGAAGAAGTAAGCGCTAACGAAGTAAGTGAAAATGCAGTAAGTGCTAACGAAGTAAGCGCTAACTAATTTTTAGAAATGGAGCGGATCCTTAGGGGTCCGTTTTTTTTTCTTGCTTTTTACGAGTGATAGCATATACTAAAAGATAGTGAATAAATAATTGAGGTTAATATGAAGTGTATAATACTAAGTGAAGAAATTACATCAGAGGAATGCAGTCAGATTTGTGAACAGTCATATTTAAACAAAAACGGGAAAGAACTCCCCAAAAAGGTGAAACGGGTAATAGGATGGAAGTTAATCTGTAAGTCATGCCCAAAGCATAAGTACAATCTTAGTAAAACATAAGAGGATTAAGATGCAGTTTGTAGAACAAAAAGAGGAATTTGATAAAGCTCGCCAAATTGTTCGTTCGATTGAACGCGCTCAGGACGGGATAGGAACGTTAAGTGAAAAATCAGTTCATGCAGTTGCAAAATATTACTTAGTTCCTAAAAAAGAGTATCACGAATGCAAGATAAATGGGTTTATTGCAGATATTTTTTTTGAAGAAGAAGTTTTTGAAATTCAGACAGCGCAGTTTTATAAGCTGAGAGCTAAATTGGATACGTTTTTGAAAGAGTATGATGTTACAATTGTATATCCATTGCCAATTAAGAAAACCATTCTTTGGATGGATCCCAATACGTGGGAAATCGTTGAAAAGCGAAAATCGTCTAGAAATAAGTCGATTTACACAATTTTTTTGGAAATGTATCAGATTCGTTCCTATATCAGACATGAAAGATTACATTTTCGATTGTTATTGATGGAAATTGAGGAACAAAGATTACTCGATGGTTATGGGAAAAGTAGAAAAATAAGAGCAAATCGAAGAGATAAGATTCCGATGGACCTAGTGGAGGATATTTTTTTAGACTCAAAGGCGGATTATGAACGATTTCTGCCAACTAATTTGCCAGATCAGTTTACTTCAAAAGAGTTTTCAAAAGCAGCAAAAATTCATATTCAAGATGCTCAAATCACACTCCTCATCCTTTCGGATTTAGAAATTGTAGACAGAGTTGATAAAAAGGGCAATCAGTTTATATATCAAAGAAATAAAAATGAAAGCCAGCTAGGCTGACTCTCACTTTTGTTAGCATATTATCTATTATGATCCCCCATCACTCAAAAGATAGTATGTTGCAATCAGATTACGTTTTCGATGATGTTTTTTGTCGTAACCTGATAAATAAATTATAACTTATGAGGTGAAAAAGTATATGGGTAAAAAAGCTACAAAAGCAGCAGGTAATGTATATTATGATGCACGTTATGAGGTTTCACAAAATGAGGAATCGTTTAAAAGTCGTGAAAAGGCATCAGAATTACTAAATGTTGACAGAACAAGACTTGCAAGAATTGAGTTGGGTACGGTAATGCCTCATCCGGAAGAGGTCTTATTGATGTCTAGGGCCTATAATATGCCGGAACTATGCAATTCCTATTGTGCAAACGAGTGTCCGATTGGTAAAACCTCTGTAAGTGAGGTTGTGATTGATGATTTTGATAGGCTTGCACTAAAGGTATTAGGTTCGCTTAAAAATGTAGATGAATTAACGAAATCGCTGATTGTTATTTCAGAGGATGGTGTTATCACACATCAAGAGGTAAGAAAGTTTGAAGAAATTCTTGCTGCATTAGACAAAATATCAAATAATGCAAACGCATTGAAAATTTGGGCACTTAAGAATTTAGAAAAACAACAAGGAATAGAATGATTTTATATTAGGTTAGTGATTGACGCGGCCCCCAAAAAGGAGTATGATTCAGATGTACGAACATACGTTCTTTATTTGGGGGTCTTTATATGCAAATTGCTGATTATAATAGTGTGATTATTGGAAGCCAAACACAAATTTCAATACCAGGAAAAATGATTGATTTTTCAATTATTATGGAAAAACTTGGGGTGTTAACGGATGCGGCCAAGTACGATGTTGCCTGCACCAGTAGTGGGGTGGATCGATCAGGAGATAAGAGCGGAATGGGCAATGCAGTTGCAGGAGGTATTTGCCATAGTTTCTCAGCGGATGGCAGATGTATTAGTCTTTTGAAGATCCTGCTCACAAATGAATGCGCATATGATTGTAAGTATTGTATAAATCGTAAGAGCAATGATGTGAAGCGGGAAACGTTTACACCAGAAGAAATATGTACTTTAACAATGGAATTTTATAAGAGAAATTATATTGAGGGACTATTCTTAAGCTCAGGCATTTTGAATAATCCAAGTTATACAATGGAGCAAATTTATGAAACGGTATTTCTTCTTCGAAACAAATACCATTTTAGGGGTTATATTCATGTGAAGGGGATACCGGGTGCGGACCCAATATTGATTCAGCAGACAGGGTATCTCGTGGATCGAATGAGTGTGAATCTGGAGTTACCAACGGCAGAAGGTCTTAAGCGTCTTGCACCTAATAAGCATAGAACGAACATATTAGCGCCAATGCGACAAATTCAAACAGGAATTAAATCTTCTAAAGATGAATTGGTAGTGTTTAGGAACGCACCTAAATTTGTACCAGCAGGGCAGTCAACCCAGATGATTGTAGGTGCAACCAGCGAAAATGATTATCAGATTATGAATGTTGCGCAAGGTTTGTATCAGAAGTTTGATCTTAAGCGAGTATTTTATTCAGCATTTGTTGCAGTAAATGAGGATAAGGACTTGCCTGCAATCGGTGGAGGGCCTCCACTATTGCGTGAACACAGACTCTACCAAGCGGATTGGTTGATGCGATTTTATGGATTTGATGCCAATGAATTATTAAGTGAAGAACGCCCAAATTTCAATGTATTACTTGATCCTAAAGCGGATTGGGCACTGCGCCATCTGGAATTGTTTCCAGTTGAAATCAATCGAGCGGATTATCAGATGATCTTAAGGATTCCAGGGGTTGGGGTAAAAAGTGCTCAGAGAATAATTCAGGCTAGGAAAAATGGGAATCTAACTTTTCGTGATCTTAAAAAAATAGGCGTTGTTCTTAAGCGAGCACTCTACTTTATAACCTGTAATGGAAAGATGCAATATAATACAAAAATAGAAGAAAACTATATTACGAGAAACTTATTATCTGTAAAGGAAAGACTTCCATTTGATAAAGATGGAGTGACCTATCAGCAGTTATCCATGTTTGAAAACAAAGAAAATTGGTTGTTGCCAAGCTTGGAAGATCAATTCCAGTCTGTTTCTGGACAGTTATGAGTGTTCAGCGAGGTATCAATATGAGTTTGTATGAAAGTAGTGACGAATATGAAGTGCTGATAATTGTATGTGAAAATACTCTTGAAGGCGTTTTCTCGGGAATTTACTTTGCTTACGAGCAGAAGAAAAGCCCTAAAGAAATTCGGCTTTTGGTGAGTGAACCAAAGGAACTATTGTTATTTTCTAGGATTCTATATGCAACGCCAGATGCGTTGAAAGCTCAAAAAGTCATTCGTACAATCTGCGATAAATTTGGAATGAATACGTACTATCAATTTTGTCAGGCGCTGGCAACAATGGACGAGGAGCGAGCAGATGCAGTGTACCACGCGATTGTTGTTGGATTGTCGATGAAATCCCCAATGCAGCTGATGAATCATTTGGCAAATGATTCGGTTCATAAAGTATTTTGTTTGAGTAGGGCTGTAAATAATGAGATTCTTCATATGAAAGGTTTTTTGAGATTTCAAGAATTAGAAGGCGGGATACTATTTTCTAAAATTGGACCCAAACATGATATCGTTGAATTCATTATGCCACACTTTTCTGATCGGTTTCAAAATCAAAATTTTATGATCTATGATGAAACGAGGAATCGTTTAGCAATACACCCTGCGAATCAAGAGTGGGCATTTGTTGATTCAGATGTACAAAATATTCCAAGTGATGATGAAATATCGAAACACTATGTTGAAGGTGAACTAGAGTATCAAAAATTATTCCAGCACTTCTGTGATACAATTGCAATCCGTGAAAGGAAAAACCTGTTTTTACAAAGACAGATGCTCCCATTACGTTTCAGGAAGAATATGACTGAGTTTTAGATTGACTGATTTTCAGAAAAATGTGATTGACTCTAATTCAAAATAGTGTTAATTTTGAATTAGAGTAGGAGTATTCCTACAATTTAATAATCTGTTATTGTGATTGATTTTGAAAGGATGTGTGTGTTTGTTAATTGATTCTGTATATGGTGCATAATGAATTGAATGCATGAATAGGTAGTTTGGGTTTTGTATATAAAAACCTTTTTATTTTTGTACCTATTTTGACCATATCAGAAGAGATGACCACACCTTAAGAGATAATCACATCTTTTAGATAAAGTGGTATTTGTTTGCTTACCGCAAAACTATTCTGAGAATGGTTTTGCGGTTTTTTCATGCTATAAAATATTATAAAAATGATACAAATTCAATAGATTGAGCATGTTTACATGCTGTTAGGAGACATATGGAAAATACTAATGAAAATATAAATGAAAGTATCAATGGAAGTAATGATTTGGATTTGGTTACAATTATGGAAAAAATAGAAGAATATGCTTATACAAAGGGTGGAAAACAAGAAATTCACGTACTAAAAAAACTTCATCGAAAGAGTGAACTTGAAAAATCATATAGTGAGATTGAGCAGGCTAAACAAATGATTATAATAAATGGAAAACCTCCATTTTCTTCATTTGATTCACTCATGACAATACTTAAGAAAGCACAAAAAACATTCTTATTGACACCCGAAGAATTTGCAGATTTAGCCATTCAATTGGTTAGTATAAAAAGACTTAAAGAGTATTTAATTTACTCAAAAAACCTTGAAATTAGTTTGCCTTGGTATGCTGATAATATGGATGAGTGTACAACTTTATATGAACAGATAAATACAACCATTAGAAACCATCAGGTGGATGATTATGCAAGTAAAGTGCTGTCTGAGATTCGTGTAAGAAAACGGATCTGTCAAGATAAAATGAAGGAAAAAGCAGAGAATGTATTGAAAAACAACAAATCAATCTGTAGCGAAAATTTCATTACATATCGTAACAATCGAATTTGTATTCCAGTTAAAAAGGAGTACAAGAATCGAATTGCGGGTAGTGTAATCGATGAATCGTCGTCTAAAAACACGGTGTTTATAGAGCCTAAGAGTGTTGAGAGATATTGTGAAGAGTTAGAAGGGTTATCACTAAAAGAAGAACTTGAAATGGAGCGAATACTATATGAATTAACGGGTGCATTACTTGAAAAGGAAGACGCAATCATAGAAAACAATCGTATTATTGAGTTGTTAGATGTGATATTTGCAAAAGCCATGATAAGCATTGAACTTGAGTGCACAGCTCCCATTCTGATTCCAGGCATTGGTGTGAATATGTTAGAAGCGAGGCATCCGCTAATAGAGAAAAACCAATGTGTACCTTTAAGCCTAGCTTTAGGAAGGGATTTTCAGGGAATCGTAATTACTGGACCTAATACAGGAGGAAAAACGGTTACTATTAAAACCGTAGGGTTAATGGTTCTAATGGCAAATGCTGGACTACATGTTCCTTGTAAATATTTTGAGATGGGAAGAATTGATCATGTGTATTGTGACATCGGAGACAAGCAAAACATGAGCCAAAATCTTTCGACATTTTCTGCACATTTAAAAAGACTTCTTCGGATATTAGAGGTGACAAATGCTAATTCTTTGGTCTTGCTAGATGAACTAGGGTCAGGCACGGACCCAGCTGAAGGAATGGGAATCGCAGTTGCGATATTAGAGGAATTGCGAAGAAGAGGATGTTTGTTAATGGTTACAACACATTACCCGCAACTTAAAGACTATGCTTCATTGGCAGACAACTTAACAAATGCAAGGATGACATTTGATATTGAGACGTTTATGCCAATGTATCAGTTAAGAATTGGCGAAGCAGGTGAAAGTCAGGCAATAGCAATAGCGAAAAGGATGGGAATGTCAGAGCAACTATTAGAATGGGCTAGAAAAGCAGCATATGAAAAAGAATTTCCATTTGAACAGGGGCTCATGGGGAATAAAAATGGACAACAAAAAGGACAACAAAGCAGACAATTCCAAGATGATATAAACCGTAAATCAGTCATTCGTAAAAAAGAAATCATGGGTATGTTTGAAATGGGTGACTGTGTAATGGTATATCCGCAAAAAGAAATTGGCATTGTAGTTGAAAAACCAGATGAAAGCGGGAATGTAATTGTTCAAGTAAAAAAGACTAAGAAAACGGTGAATTACCGAAGGTTAAAAAAGCATATAGCAAAAGAAAATTTGTATCCCGACGAGTATGATTTCGCAGTTGTATTTGATCGTGTCGAAGTCCGAAAAGGGAGAAAGAAGATGTCTAAAAAGCATGTGGAAGGCTATCAATTAGAATTAGAAGAATCAGGAAAGAAGGGTGATTTTAAATGAAAGAAGTGATTATACGGCTTGAGAATGTTGGAAAAACGTTTCGCAGATATCAAAGGGAAGAAGGGATAGCAGGGAGTATTAAGAGTCTGATTCATAGAAAATATGAATGTAAGGAAGCAATCGTGAACTGTAATCTGACCATTAGGGAAGGAGAGTTTGTGGGATTGATTGGTCCAAATGGAGCTGGGAAAACGACGCTGATTAAAATGATGACAGGAATTATAAGAAATTCGACAGGAACTATTCGTATCCTAGGATATACTCCTTGGAAATTGGAGAATGATTTTAAGATGCAGTATGCAGTTGTAATGGGGCAAAAAAGCCAACTTTTGTTTGAACTTACAACAAATGATATGTTGAGATTGATGAAAGTAATCTATGAAATAAGTGATGAGGATTTCGAACAACGCAAAAATGAGTTGGCAGATCTTTTTGAAGTGAAACATTTACTTGGGGTGTTGGTGAGAACACTTTCTCTGGGTGAACGTATGAAAATGGAATTGCTAGTTGCGCTCATTCATCAGCCGAAAGTGCTATTTCTAGATGAACCCACGATTGGACTTGATGTGATTGGTAGCAAACAGATGAGATTATTACTTAAGAAGTTAAATGAAGAATATGGTCAAACAATCCTATTAACATCACATTATATGGAAGATATTAAAGAGTTATGTAGACGATCAGTGGTAGTCCATAATGGTCAGCTGATTTTTGATGGACGTACCGATCAACTATTTGAAGAATTTCAAAAAGTGAAAGAAATCACGATGGTATTTGAAAAGGAAACAGCATTTGATGTTCCAAAAGAGGCAGAAGTCTTAGAAAAATCACTATTTAGAGTAGTTGTAAAAATGCCGAAAGAGATGGTCGGAAATTGTGTTAGAGAGTGGATTACGATGTATCATCCAATGGATATTTGGATAAAAGAAGAGGAGATAGAACAAACTGTTCGAGAAATTTATAGAATGGGAGAGAAGTTGAAATGAAAATCAAATGGACAGGACTAGCAATTATGAGTTTCTATCTAAAAACACTATTAACATTTCGTGCAAACATCACGATTCAGATATTGTTGCTAGGAGCAAAGGTTCTATTTGCATATATTTTGTGGTCAGCAATCTACGATCAAAATGGAAAAATTGGAGGTTTTTCTTTTGAAAATATGATGCTGTATTATGTTCTAGTAACAGGAATAATAGGAATAGATTCAGCTAAGGAAATGGGATATAAGATTTCTGATGAGATTCAAAGGGGGGTCTTTTCAAAATACATGATTCTGCCAATCTCACCAAGCAAGTACTTTCTATATGAAGCAATGGGCAAAAATCTGCTTCATGGAGTAATTGTAGTGCTATCGAGTATACTGTGGATTGTGCTATTTAAAATACCATTTCAGGTAAATGAAAATTGGATTGAATTAGGAATTGCATCGTGGTTTGTCATTCTAGGATTAGTTTTCTTGACTTTGTTTCACTATATGTTTGCACTATTTGCTTTCTTAATTCAGGATACGACAACCTTCTTTATGATTCGGGATAATATTCTGGGATTTCTATTAGGTGGAGTGATTCCGTTTGTTTTACTGCCGGATCAGTTGACGCAGTTATTGAAATGCCTTCCGTTTTACTATATTGCGTACTATCCAGCATTGATTGCTGGGAATCTAGTAGAGCCAAATTGCTGGTTTGGAAGCCTTATAATGCTTAT
>CAZWNX010000077.1:7316-8799 GCA_964635395.1 uncultured Lachnospiraceae bacterium | reverse complement strand
TATTAAAGTTTTGAAAGAGCCTGTCTTAAGTCCTCTATAATATCGTCTGCATTCTCAATTCCAACCGATAATCGAATCATTCCAGGATCAATTCCAGATTCTTTAAGTTGTTCATCACTTAATTGACGATGCGTATGGCTTGCAGGGTGCAATACACTTGTTCTAGCATCTGCAACATGCGTTACAATTGCAGCTAACTCTAAGTAATTCATGAATTTATTAGCAGCTTCTCGTCCACCCTTTAACTGAAATGAAATGACTCCGCAGCTTCCATTTGGCAGATATTTTTGAGCAAGTTCATAATACTTATGATTCTTCAATCCAGGATAATTAACACTTTCAACGAGTTCATGCTGTTCTAAAAAGGAAGCAACCTGCTCCGCATTTCTACAATGCTTCCCAACTCTTAGTGGAAGTGTTTCAAGTCCTAAATTCAGTAAAAATGCATTTTGTGGAGATTGTTGCGCTCCCAAATCCCGCATTAATTGAACCGTTGCTTTTTGAATATAGGCCATTTCTTTAAATTTATCCGTATAAATGATTCCGTGATAAGATGGATCTGGCTTGCATAATCCTGGGAACTTATCCGGATAGCTTGAAAATGGAAATTTACCACTATCCACAATTGCACCACCAAGGCTCACTGCGTGTCCGTCCATATATTTTGAGGTTGAGTGCGTTACGATATCTGCACCCCACTCAAAAGGGCGTAGATGAATTGGCGTTGGAAATGTATTGTCAATAATCAGCGGAACCTGATGATCATGCGCCACTTTTGCAAATTTTTCGATATCTAATACAACTAACGATGGGTTCGATAAACTTTCAGCAAACACACATTTTGTATTTGGTTGAAATGCCTTTTGCAATTCTTCGATTGGAGCATCTGCATCCACTAACGAAACTGATATACCAAACTTCTTCATTGTAACGGTCAATAAATTGAAACTTCCACCATAAACCGTTTTGGTCATAACCACATGGTCGCCACACTCACAAATATTAAAAACGGCATAAAAATTTGCGGCCTGACCAGATGCTGTAAGCATTGCTGCTACACCACCTTCTAATTCACAAATCTTCTTTGCAACAAAATCATTGGTAGGATTTTGTAGTCTAGTATAAAAATAACCAGCTTCCTCAAGATCAAATAATTGACCCATTTCCTCCGTTGTATCGTATTTAAAAGTTGTGCTTTGATAGATTGGAAGCACTCTAGGATCACCTTTTTTGGGTTTCCAACCCGATTGGACACACACCGTGTCCAAATGATAATTTTGCTTCATATACTCAGCTCCATTTCCTTCTATTCATCCCAGTTGTGATACACTGCTTCTACGTCGTCATCTTCATCTAATAAATCCAAGGTTTTTTGTAATGATTTGATTGCAGCTTCATCCGTTAATTCTACATAGGTTTGTGGAATCATGGTGACTTCAGCTGACATCATCGAAAGTTTATGTTGCTGTAATTTATCATAGAC
>CAZWNX010000077.1:0-7216 GCA_964635395.1 uncultured Lachnospiraceae bacterium | reverse complement strand
ACTGCCCCCAAGTTTCCAGCAGCTTTTTTGATTCCACGATCAATTGTATCATTTGGCATATTATTTGCTTTTGCCTTAGCAATCACCGCCGCAAGTCTTGAATTATTTAAAGGATCAGCGCCTCCATCCCTTACAGCAACTGCAATTTCACGTCCAATAATGGTAAATATTTTACCTTTTGCGGCATCATTTTTTTCTTTTCTATGCTTGATATTAGCAAACTTTGAATGTCCTGACATAAACTAAAATCTCTCCTTTATATTGTATTTATAATGCATTTTCAGGTGTTTCTTCCAAATCCATTGTAGTCTCAGTTTTTGAAATAACCACTTTTTTAATAACTTTATGTTCAATAGCAATAACATCAAATTGGTACCCACTATATTCTATGACGAAGGTTTCATCATCCTCTGGAATGCGCTCTAATTTCGAAATAATAAACCCATTTAACGTTTCAAAGACTTCATCTGAGAAATCAATTTCCAAAAGATCACCCAATTCATCAAGAGGTATTAGTCCCTCAACTTCATAACGATTATCACCCGTCTTTTCAACAAATATTTCTTCATCATCATATTCATCTAAAATACTTCCAACAATCTCTTCTAAGATATCTTCCATTGTAATCAAACCGGCTGTTTGTCCATATTCATCAATAACAATAATCATATGCACTTTCATCGATTGCATATTACGAAATAAGGCATCTACATTTCTGGTTTCAGGAGTATACTTCACTTCTCGCAACAACTTTTTCAGCTGTTTTAAAGGTCTTTCGCCATTCACACCCTGATTTAAGGCACTAAAAGCATCTTTTATGTGAATAATTCCAATGATATGATCAATGGAATCTAGATATACCGGATATCGACTATTCTTTTCTTTTAACATAAACTCTACCGCTTCTTGCAGTGACATCTCGCCATCTAACCCAATGATATTGGCGCGGTTTGTCATAATATCTTTTGTTTCTTTATCTGTAAAATCAATAATATTAGAAATCATCTGAGCCTCAGACGCCTGTAATACACCTTGTTCATGACCTTCATTTACCATGGACAAAATTTCTTTTTCCGTAACATCCGTTAACTGATCAAGCGATTTAACGTGAAATAATTTGGCAATCAAAGCAGACAGACCACAAGTAATCCAAGTAATTGGTCGACTGATAATCATTAAAAATGCGACTGGGTATACAAATGTATACACAACCATTTCTCCATGCTTATAGGCTAGTTTTTGTGGAACTAATATTCCAAAAAGCATAATCACAAATACCAAACCCAAAAACATCAGTACTTGTCTGTCGATTGTTTTTGCAAACAATGGAATCATGATAAAACCTGCATATAAATTGGTTATTGTTCCAAAGAACTGCAATGTCATCATAAACCGATCTGGCTGGTCGTTCATTTTCAGCAATAACGCACTTCTTTTGGTTGGATTCTTTGTTGCTTTTTCTTTGATAACGGTATCACTTACGACCTGAATTGCTGCGCTAAATGCATATACGATCATATGCATGATGAGCAAAAAGGTAAACACCGCTATCTTAATAGTGGGACTTGCTTCCTCCATTATTACACTCCTTCTATAAAAAATATCATCTAAAATATAACATTTTGTAGCTACTACGTCAAACAAATACTAGATGTGGTGAAAATAATCAACAGCTGCAACCAGCTCGCCACCGGAACGATAAACCCTTGGAATTCGTTTTGATATATCACAGCTAAACTCATAATGAAAACGATCACTTAATGTTCCAATCTCAAACAAGGAAAGTGTTTCGTCCTTACTCGTTCCAACTAAAACCACTTCACTACCTTCACGTGCTTCATCAATATTGCTAACATCTACCATAAATTGATCCATGCAAACCCGGCCTAAAATAGGTGCCCGCTTTCCACAGATTAGGACATATCCCTTGTTGGATAAGCTTCTTGGATAGCCATCCCCATAACCGATTGGAATGGTTGCTACTTTCATCTCTTTTTGAGCTGTAAACGTACCACCATAGCTTACGCTTGTACCTGCTTGAATGGTTTTAATTAACACAATCTGACTCACTAGTGAAAGTGCTTGCTTTAAGGTTATTGCTGTCTGACTAACTTCATCTGAAGGATATACTCCATACATTGAAATACCCACCCGCAAAAAATCTAATTTAGCTTTTGTCAATTCAATACTTGCGGCACTATTACCCATATGTTTAAATTGAAACTCAAATCCACATTTTTTTTCCACATTCGAGACAAAGTTCAAAAATCGTTCCAATTGCTCATTTGCATGAGTTTTGTCTAATTCATCTGCTCTTGAAAAATGTGAAAAAATGCCTTCCACCTTAATATGTGGTAGGTTACTTGCAAATCGAATCAATTCAATGGCTTCATCGGAAGGTGCAATTCCAATTCGAGACATCGCTGTATCAATTTTAAAATGGATTGCAACCGTTTGATCTAATTTAGAACAAATTTGTTCTAATGCTTCTAAGGTCTCTTTCTTAAATACCGTTAAGGTAATATTATTTTGAATCAGTTCCTCAAAATTCGATTCAAACGTATACCCAAGAATTAAAATCGGTTTTTGAATATTCGCTTCTCTAAGTTCCATTGCTTCTTCACTTGTTGCAACGCAAAATCCACACACTTCTTGCATTGGTTCAATTTCCTGTGCAATGATTTTGGCTCCGTGACCATAGGCATCTGTCTTCACAACTGCCATGATCTTTGCTTTTGGATTATGAGCACCTGAAATTGCAAGAATATTCTGTTTGATTGCATCAAGATCTACAATGACTTTAGCTCTTTCATACTCTTTCATTTTTTCTCCATTTCACCGTTTTTTGCGGTGGCATTATTTATTTTATGTTCTTCTCAAAATGCTTTTTAGGGCATCTAACAAATCACTTGCATTTAATGTATACTCGTTGGATACTTCTTTTACTTGGTCTGCGCAAAGCCCATGCAAATACACACTCAGGCAAATTTGTTCGTATTCCATGTGGCAGGTAGATGCACTTAAAAATGCCCCCATCATTCCTGCTAACACATCTCCCGATCCTGCCGTCGCGAGTCCATTGTTTCCGCTGGTATTGATATAATAGCGCCCATTTGGATGAAATACGATTGTTGCTGCATCCTTATAGACAAGATATACACCGTATTCTTTGGCAAAATCACTTCCAATCACCATAATATTGCGAAACAGTTCATCCAATGCCACTTTATTTGGAATCATAGATACATCATATAGCCTTGCAAATTCTAGTGGATGTGGTGTCAAAACTGTGATTTCATTCTTTATCTTGCGGTTTTTTAATAAGGCCTTTAACTCTCCATGATTTGCAATTAACGTCAGGGCATCTGCGTCTAAAACAAGCTTATTTCCTTCACTGATCAGCATCTGCTCTAGTATCTTTTGATGAATTACGTTGGTTCCCATTGCAGGACCTATCACAAATGTGGCTTGTTGCTTAGTGAATTCATGCAAATAATCGCTTATTTGCTGAACCGTATCTGTATCCTGATAGGTTGTTATAAGTACTTCTGGAACATGAACACTAATTGGCAAAACACCTTTCTCGTGGGTAAATACACGTACGTATCCCGCGCCACTACGATAAGCTGCTTTTGAAGAAAGCATTGTTGCGCCAAACATCGTATCGTGTCCGCTAATGAAACCAACTTTTCCCATGCTTCCCTTATGTCCATTCACTGCACGAACTGGTAATAAATTAAGATCTTCTTGTGTAAAATAAAATCCAAGCGGCTTATTTTCTGAATAAGATTGTGTTGTGATTCCAATATTACAGATTGTAACCTCACCTGCATACGCTCGCCCAGGATATCTTAAAAGTCCAGGTTTCATAGCTGCAAATGTAACCGTATAATCTGCTCTTACAGCGGTTCCCCAAAGATTTCCCGTATCTGTATCAACCCCACTTGGAATATCTACAGCGACTTTGATTGCATTCATTTGGTTTAATATTTCAATTGCAACTTTATAATTACCTTCTATGCTTCTTCCTAGTCCAATCCCAAATAATGCATCTACGACTAAACAATAGTCTTTGAGATTTAAACCATCAAAGGAATCATAAATCGGAATCTGGTACGCCCTTAGACTTTTCAACTGTGTATTGGTTTCAGGACTCATACGTCCCTCTTCACCAATCAACACACATGAAACGGGTATCTCTTGTTCCCACAAAATACGTGCTATGGCAAATCCATCACCACCATTATTGCCCGTACCACAGACAATTAATATTGGTTCTCTACCTGTTACTAGTTCATTGATTTTATGAACCACTCCCATTGCCGCCTTTTCCATTAATACAATGGGTTCCACATAAAATTCTTCACTTGTCCTTGCATCGTACTCTTTCATTTGTGACGCCGTCATAATCGGTTTCACATTATCACCCCTTTGTTTTCACAATGCTTATATATTTAGGATTCTTGTTCTAATGTTCCTTGTTCGTATCGATTAATATTGTAGGATAACTTCATAAGACTATCGGACAAATGTACATTTTCAACTTGTACATGGGGTGGAACATTTAGGTCCACATGTGCAAAATTCCAGATTGCGCGTATTCCACAACTCACCAAACGATCTGCCACCATTACTGCACTCGTTTTAGGAATGGTTAATACTGCAATATCAATATTATTTGAAATAACAAATTCTTCTAGTTCTTCCATCGGTCTAATCTCAATGCCACGAATACTTTTTTGAATCAGTTCTGGATTCTCATCAAATGCGCCGCATATAATAAATCCTCTTTTTTCAAAATTCACATAATTCGCTAACGCTTGTCCCAAATTACCGGATCCTATAATAACCAGGTGATGTTTTTTGTGCAGACCAAGAATCTTGGCAATTTCCTGGTATAAATATTCTACATTATAACCATATCCCTGTTGTCCAAACCCTCCAAAATTATTAAAGTCCTGGCGTATTTGCGATGCCGTCACTTTCATTAATTCACTTAAGTCCTGAGAGGAAATACGTTCCACTCCTTTATCTTTTAACTCCCCTAAATATCTAAAATAACGTGGCAAACGACTAATTACCGCCTGCGAAATTTCTTTCATATCCACTGTCAATACCTCCTTGCATTTCAATGTATTATTATATCTTTTTGTGAAAATTATGTCAATGCCAGCAAAAATATCCTTTTCTTTCAATCCTATTTAGTTGCCAAATCAGAGCATTCTATCATATAATATCTTCTATGTATAAAGAAAGGTCAGGTCGTAATCATGATTTTATCCTGTCAATCCATAAATAAATCATTTATCACACAAACCGTACTAAAAGATGCCTCATTTCATATGGAGGATTTTGATAAAGTTGCTATCGTTGGAAGTAATGGTGCTGGTAAAACAACCCTTTTAAGAATTATCACCAAAGAATTAGAAGCTGATAGTGGGCAAGTATCTATATCGAAAGGTAAAACCATTGGATACTTGGCACAACACAATCAACTCGAACTCCAACATACCATATACGAAGAGCTCTTAATGATGCGACAAGATCTTGTTGAACTTGAAGATCAAATTCGATCAATGGAAGCAAATATGAAGCATATTGAAGTCTCTAAAATGGAGGATTACCTTCACGAATACAATCAGCTCACACATACCTTTGAACAAAAAAATGGGTATGCTTACAAAAGTGAATTGATTGGTGTATTAAAAGGATTGGGCTTTAGCAAAGAAGAATTTGACACCCCCGTATCCACGCTTTCTGGAGGTCAAAAGACTCGTGTAGCTTTAGGCAAAATGCTTTATCTGAACCCTGATTTAATTATTTTGGACGAACCTACAAACCACTTAGATATTCAGGCTGTAACCTGGTTAGAAAACTATCTGTCAAATTATAAAGGTGCCGTTATTATCGTATCCCATGACCGCTACTTTCTTGACAAAGTGGTTCAAAAAGTGGTTGAAATTGAAAACGCGCAAATCACTAGTTTTGTTGGAAACTATTCCCAATACGTTGTTAAAAAAGAACAGCTTCGCATCACGCAATATCACGCTTACATGAATAATCAACGTGAAATTAAACACCAGGAAGAAGTCATTACGAAACTTCGTTCCTTCAACCGCGAAAAATCCATTAAACGCGCAGATAGCCGTGAAAAACTCTTACAAAAAATAGAAGTACTTGATAAACCTCTGGAATTTAAAGATGAAATGGCACTTGAATTAAAGCCCCATGTTGAAAGTGGTAAAGATGTTCTAGAAATTGAAGACTTGTCAAAATCCTTTTCCGACACTCCTTTGTTAAAAAACATTAACCTATCTATAAAACGTGGAGAACATATTGCTCTACTAGGCGCCAATGGAACTGGAAAAACCACACTTTTGCGCCTGATTCAAGACCTCATTCCTTCTGATGCTGGCTCCATTAGACTTGGTGCCAAAGTTAGTATTGGGTATTACGATCAGGAACATAGCGTACTCAATCTTGATAAGACACTCTTTGATGAAATAGCTGATACTTATCCTAATTTAACGAATACTCAGATTCGTAATACACTTGCTGCTTTTCTATTCACAAATGATGATGTATTCAAACGAATTAAAGATTTAAGTGGCGGTGAAAAAGGCCGCGTGGCACTCGCGAAACTTATGCTTTCAAATGCCAACTTTTTGATACTCGATGAGCCTACAAACCATTTGGATGTCTATTCTAGAGAAATCCTAGAACAGGCTCTTTCAAATTATCAAGGTACTTTGCTCTATGTATCCCATGACCGTTACTTTATCAATAAAACGGCTCATAAAATCGTCGAAATCAAAGACACTTCACTTAATGAATATGATGGGAATTATGATTACTATCTGGAAAAATCAGCTCTTACGATTGATTCAAATGCAGATAACATAACTAGTAAAAGCCAGTTAAAGGTGATTAACCGACCTACCATTAATTCTGATTCCAAATCAAATACAGTATCCGATTCAAGCGAGGATAATTCTTCAGATAAGTCTACCAAACTTGATTGGCAGGCGCAAAAAGAAGAACAGGCAAAACAACGTAAGCGCGAAAATTTAATCAAAAAGACAGAACAAGAAATTGAGGAATTAGAAGCAAGGCAGTCCGAAATTCATGAGAAATTCTTAGATCCTATTATTGCATCAAGTAGCGTTAAACTACAAGAACTCACCAAAGAAGAACAAGCGATTAGTACACGGCTTGA
>CAZWNX010000076.1:0-8809 GCA_964635395.1 uncultured Lachnospiraceae bacterium | reverse complement strand
TTAATATGGAGCAAAATAATGGAAGATATGGTGTGCATGGAGGACAATATGTTCCCGAAACACTTATGAATGAATTGATCAACCTTGAAAAAGAATACTTAAAATTAAAAACGGACCCAGAATTTATGAAAGAATTAGACTATTTATTAAAAGAATATGCTGGGCGTCCATCGTTATTATATTATGCTGATAAGATGACGAAGGATTTAGGTGGAGCAAAGATCTATTTAAAGAGAGAGGATCTTAATCATACCGGATCTCACAAAATAAACAATGTATTGGGACAGGCATTAATGGCCAAAAAAATGGGAAAAACAAGGGTAATTGCCGAAACTGGTGCTGGTCAACATGGAGTTGCAACGGCAACGGCAGCAGCACTTTTGGGACTTGAATGTGAAATTTTTATGGGTGAAGAGGATACGATTCGTCAGGCACTGAATGTATATCGAATGGAACTCCTTGGCGCCAAAGTAAATCCTGTCAAAAGTGGAACTAAAACTTTAAAAGATGCAGTGAATGATGCAATGAGAGAATGGACATCAAGAATTCATGACACGCATTATGTATTCGGATCGGTTATGGGACCGCATCCATTTCCGATGATTGTTCGTGATTTTCAAAGTGTAATTAGTAGTGAAGCGAGGGAAGAAATCCTTGCAAAAGAAGGAAAACTTCCAAAAGCTGTAGTTGCATGTGTTGGTGGCGGAAGTAATGCGATGGGAATGTTCTACAACTTTATTAAAGATTCTGATGTAGAACTGATTGGCTGTGAGGCTGCTGGAGAAGGAGTGGATACTCCTAGAACAGCTGCAACACTTGCAACGGGTTCCCTTGGTGTGTTTCATGGAATGAAATCCTATTTTTGTCAGGATGAGTATGGTCAAATAGCCCCTGTATATTCCATTTCGGCAGGACTTGACTACCCTGGAATTGGACCTGAACATGCATATTTAAGCGATATAAAGCGAGCACAATATGTTCCTGTTACGGATGATGAAGCCGTTGAAGCGTTTGAATATCTGGCAAAAACAGAGGGAATCATTTGTGCGATAGAAAGTGCGCATGCGATTGCTCATGTACAAAAAATTGCAAAAAATTATGATCCGTCCGATAGTATTATTGTTTGCTTGTCCGGAAGAGGTGACAAAGATGTGGCAGCGATTGCCAGATACAAGGGGGTAAATATTCATGAGTAGAATAGCAAAAGCATTTGAAAATAAAAAAGCCTTTATAGCATTTTTAACGGGAGGAGACCCAAATGCCGATAAGACTGTTGAATTTGTGTTTGAGCTAGAGAGAGCGGGTGCTGATTTAATTGAAATTGGTATTCCATTTTCAGATCCAACTGCAGAAGGAGTTGTTATTCAAGAAGCAAATATCAGAGCACTTTCGAATGGGATGACAACGGATGGGATTTTTGAAATTGCAAGAAGAGTTCGTGAAAAGAGTTCTGTTCCATTAGCTTTTATGACCTATCTTAACCCAGTGTTTAAATATGGTTATCACCCGTTTTTTGAAAAATGCCAACAAATTGGAGTGGATGGAATAATAATACCGGACTTGCCTTATGAAGAAAAAAAAGAAGTGAGCGAAGTAGCTGATCAATATGGCGTGGATGTTATTTCATTGATTGCACCGACATCAGAACAGCGTGTGCAGATGATAGCAAAAGAAGCAAAGGGATTTATCTATTTAGTATCGTCTATGGGAGTAACAGGAGTTAGGAGTGAGATTAGCACGGATCTATTGTCCATTGTAAACAGTATAAAAGAAGTAACCGATACGCCGTGTGCAGTGGGATTTGGAATTAGTACTAAAGAACAAGTAGCGAGTATGACGCAAATAGCGGATGGAGTGATTGTAGGAAGTGCAATTGTCAAATTAATAGCAAGGTATCAAGAGGATGCTAATCAGCCAATCTACGAGTATGTAAAGGGTTTGACAGATCAAATAAATAAGTCTATACTTTAATTCATATAAAACCAAGTAAAATTATATGAAAATACTTGGTTGAAGGGATTGATTAGACTATGAAGATTTCTACTAAGGGAAGATACGCTGTACGAGTAATGCTAGACTTAGCCATTCACTTTTCGGGAGATTATGTAAAAGTAAGAGAAATTGCCAAGAGACAAGGTTTGTCTGAGAAATATTTAGAGCAAGTGATTGTGATTTTAAATAAAGCCGGATATGTCAAAAGTACAAGAGGTGCAAAAGGTGGTTATAAACTAGGTAAGGACCCGAGGGAAATAACGGTTGGGATGATTTTGCGACTGACGGAAGGAAGTTTGAGCCCTGTTGTATGCTTAGATGGTGATGACTCCGAATGTGAACGATGTGATAATTGTGAGACGCTATCTGTGTGGAAAGAGTTGGGTGATGCGATTCACCAAGTGGTTGATGGCGTTACAATTCATGATTTGGTAGAACGCCATAATCAAAATCACAAAAATTTTGATTATAGCATCTAAAATTCGTAAGTAATCATTTGTAAATGATTACTTACGAATGCTTAGTAAGGTTGCTGACTTGATTGTAAGCTGTTGTTGATCTCCTGGAAGCAAAGTAAGGGATTCTACATCACTCAATAGGTAAACGGGGTTCATCCCAAGTGGAATTAAAAGTGTATCATTTGTAATTGTTTGAGTAATTTTGTTACCTGCAAAGGTTTTTTGATCGGATGAGTTTATTTCGATTGAAAACTCTTTGCAGGTTGTTTTTGTTAAATCTAAGCTTAACAAAATGAAATCATAGTCTTTGGTATTAATTTTGTTATCAAATGGGATGGAATGTTCTTGAACTAGCAATTTTTTTTGCTTCACAAACAGATGATCTAAAGAATTCATGCTTTTACCAAAACTACCAGCAACATTTCCCAACGAAGTGGTTGAACATACTTCGCGATAATCATCTTTGATATTGTTTGGATAGAGCGTATCAAAAAGTTCGTTTGGATAAAAGCATTGATCATCATAGGAGTAGGAATAATCACTCGTGAGAATCCAATGATAAATATAATAATTGCTTTGCGGATCGATTTCAAATACAATTGGTCGTTTTTCTTTTATAACACCCAAAAGTGTTTTTTGCGTTTCATAACTTTTGGCAATTGGAAGAAAACCAGTACCACATGCTCGAACCTGGTTAAAATAATAGAAACCCTGTCCATCAAACCCCAAGTAAGTTTGTGTGTTATTGTTACCTAAAATGGCGTTACACTGATCAATCACCTTTTGGTATTTTTGGATGTATGAGAATTGATCATTCACTACAAATCCATTTCCAAGAGCAGTTTGATTTGTCAAATCGGTTTCATCGAATTTGACAAAATTTGCAGGAACTTCGTATTGAGAGTAGATTTTACTTGCTTCATCCAATACAATATTCGCATCTGCATTTGGATAAACCCACATGTCTGGAAATTTCATGTTTGAAACTTTTGAAAATAGTATGAATGGAATGCAAAGTGATACCATGCAAAACAGGTAAATAGTCTTTGAATGAAATATTTCTTTGCCATATTGTAGAAGAACGATAGGCAAATAGATGCACAGAATGGGAACTAAAATGTGGGTTGTGCGAGCAAGTAAATCGTTTACATCACTTCGAACTAAGGTATATGAATAAGAAATTAGTAATACAATAAGTCCTGATGAAAGTCCTAGGAATAGGGGGGTACTAACTCTGTGAATGATCTTCGAATCTAGCTTTATAGTAAAATAGTGAAGAATTAAAAAACCAAAAATCCAAATTCCAAGACATGGTAGTAGGAATCGAAGCGAGAAATAGAGCATCGTTCTTAAGCTATTATTGAAATTCAGCCATGGCATAAAGAATTCGGGAACCGATTGTCCATACAGGGTTATTCCATCGGCCAAAATCGTCTGAGAGGAATAAGTTAAAACGTGATTAAACATTCTGAAAAGTAAAGGGCAGAAATAAATAACGACCGCTATCAAAACACCCCAGGATAGAAAGAAAGACCACTTCCTGAATTCAACGATATAATCTTTTTGTCGTATCCATTGAATGAATTGATAGATTCCAAATGGAAGAAGGGATAATAAGAATGCACCCCCATAAAGCGGATAATAAAGTCCACCGGCCAAACTTAACAAAATGTAGCACTGTAGCCATCTGGAACGGTTTTTTATAAGATTTGGCAATAATAGAATAAGCAAAGAGGGCAACACAAGGTATTGCCTATTGTAGGACGGAAGTGAATAAAGAGTTGCAAAGAATAAGGCAAACAAAGGGTTTGTGTGTTTGTATATGAGGAGTATTGTTATAGCGCATACAATCAGCATCGTGATGGAGATTGCAGGTGAGTAATCGGAGATGCTTTTGTTAAGAAGAAGATGTTGAATGGCTCCGTTTACCATTGGAAAAAGTCCAGATGCAGGAAAATACTCATCATAAGCTTTTTGACCTAATGTTACAATTTGCTGCCAAGGTATCATTTGCTCTCCATGATGATGCTGATCAGGTTGCGCATATGCGGGATCAGCAGAAAACGAATGAAAAATAAAAATTGCAATAACAGAAGAAAGGTAAATTGTTTTGGCATCTTTTATACCTCTAAAATAGAGAAAAAACAATAAAATAACAAATGATATTATAAAAACGTAGTAAAGAGGTGCATAGGGAACACGAATCAGTTCTCCTTGATAAAGGTAATGATCTGTCAAGTATACTAGGATCAGGAGCGGAAGCGGAAACTGAATAGCAATGAGAAATAGTTTTGTGAATTTCTCTGATTGTGCAAAGCGCTTAATGCACAACATGCAAAGAATGAAGATTGTACTTATGATATATAGCTTTGAATCGGAAATTGTGAAATGCTTGGTAATTTTTGATAGAATTACAAAAAGGCTGACAATCATATAATAGGATAGAATGGATAGAGCAATCGTCTGGAAAACGTGTTGCTCTTGTTTTTTATTTATTAGTTCGCCAAATAGTGAAAACAAAAACAGCCCAATTAGCGGATAGGATACTCTTTGATAAATAAGATATTGTAGCATAATTGGTAGTATAATGATAAGAACGAAAAGCTTTCCTTTGTTGAATGGTAGGGATTCAAACTTGGTATGGAATGTTGTTCTAGGGAATGAAATTAGGCCTACAAGGTAGGTTGTAGCAATCAAAATGACCAATCCCAATAAGGTAATGAGCTTATAGAGGGTTAGTTCACCGCTTTTGCTATAGCCGCTTCGTGCCACATTTTCAATGATAATATCAAAGAATGGCTGTGCACTAGTAGAAAAAAATGGAAACAGTTTCCAAAACAGCACGGCACATAGCAAAATGGTTATGGTAAAGGGGATTATAATTGGGATGTTTTTTATTCTCATAGATGACTCCTTTGTTCCAAAAAATTCACTTCATTGTAGCATAAAATCGTAGGATTGACAAAGCAAGTTAAAAGAAGGTACTATGATTTTTAGAAGTAATTTAGGAGGCAATATGCTTAGAAAAAACAAACTAGATAGTAAGAAGAATGCGTTGGTTTATATTTTAGTGTTTCAATTTTTAGCCCTAATCGCTGCATTAACGTGGTTTTGTCTATTTCGGCCGGATCATTTGATGCATTCAGACATGTCAGCAGAAGTGATTTTGTCAAAACTTTTAGCGGATGAGAATCGTCTGATTTCCAAAAATTGGTATTATTCTACAGAGATTAGAATTCTCTATTCTCAAATCATTATGGTTCCTTTGTTTAAGGTGTTTTCGAATTATCAGACCGTTAAATATTGTAGCGTTTTTATATTCTATATTCTTTTGTCGATATCCACGCTGTTTTTGAGCAACAAACTAAAAATATCAAAAACGCTTGCTTTTATTCCGCTCATTCTGTTATTTACGCCACTTTCAAACGAGTATTTTGATATGATGCTAATCGGGTGTTTTTATACAAGTCAAATGATTTGCACGTTTATTGTTCTAGGGCAACTATTAAAGAATCAGGATGATGAGAAACGGCTCGTCATGAATCATATACTGATGTTTCTATTTGCTGTTTTATTGGGACTTACGGGTGTACGTTTCTTGGTGAGTTTGTATGTTCCTATATGTATTGCGCTAGGGGTTATATTACTGGGGAAAATTCCACACAAAGTAGGGTTGAAGAAATTACTCTCAAGCCAGGAAGCAAAAGGAATTTATGGGCTTTTAGGAGGTGGAGTTGGATTTCTGATTAACAAATTTTATCTTGCAAAAGCATATTCCTTTGATACAACATCAGAAGTAACATTTGTTCCACTTGATGAATTGATGAATCGTTTTCTGATTTCTCTTAAAACAATGATTGAATTTATGGGTTATCATGAGGCAAAAGTTCTATCGCTACAAGGAATTGTGAATTGCGGAAAATTGTTCGCTTGTGCTTGTTTTATTTTGATGGTTCTATTTTTATATAAGAAAAGAAACACTTTGCTAAGTGATTTTCAAAGATTATATCTATATTTCTTTTTGGCACTCTTTTTTATGAACTGGTTTTTCTTTGTGTTTTCACAAGTACTTCAACAATATCGGTATTGGATTCCAGTCTATGCAACAGGGGTGTTTTTGATTCCGATTTTCATTCAGACTGTGGATTTTAAAAGTTGTATTCAAAAATGGGCAATCATTGGTTTGGTTATTTTTGTAGCCAGCGGAAGTTTATATGGAGAATTATATCTTGCAAGTAAAAATAATGACTGTGCAAAAAGATATGCATACTTAGAATTTCTAGAGAAGAATGAGTATACATTTGGGTATGCAACATTTTGGAATGCTAGCGTGACAGAATATCTTTCGAATGGAACGCTTCAGGTGGGAAATCTTGGGGGAAAAGATGGGAAAGCAGCACCCTATGAGTGGCTAACTCCAAAATACTACTACCAAGATGGTTATCATGAAGGAAAGACATTCTTACTATTAGCGAGAACAGAAGCAGTTGGAATGGACAATGGAGATTTTACAGTCATGCCAGATGCTGTCAAAGTATATGAAGACGAGTATTATGCAGTCTATGAGGGGCAGGGAATGTATCTGTTCAGTAAGTAAACAATCGGGTGAATAACTAAAAAGTTTCCAGTTAAGAAGGAGTGCTTCTTGACTGGAAACTTTTTTAATGGTTAGTCATTGGTTGAACGATTGCTGCGCTGAATCAGGGTCCTGTATTTCGTGATAGTCAGATTCGGTATTTACTTTCCAAATAATGGATTTATCACTTTGATTATTCTTTATTAATTGAACCGCTTCAATGGCAGTTAGCATGGAGTGATCCATATTATTATAGCGATGCTGGCCATTTCGACCAATACAAAATAGGTTATCAATAGAATTAAGATAAGATTCGACCTTAGGCATGTCACTGTACGAACCAAAATAAGCTGGATAAGCCTTTTTCACACGAATTCTCGTGGCGTCAAGAATATCTTTCGAGTCAATAATCCCAATTTTGACCAATTCATCTTGTGCGAACTGGATAAATTTTGAATCACTCATAGACCATAGTTCATCACCTTCATCACAAAAATATTCCAAACCAATCCAAACTTTATTCTTAAAATCGGCAACCATATAGGGAGACCAATTGTTGAAAATTTGGAGGCGACCTATTTTCACATCCCGCTCCTGAATATAGATCCAGCAGTCAGGAACGATATCTTGGATAGTCTTTATTTTTGTTTTATTCACTAGCTTTAATTTGTTGGCAAGAACACCAACGGTAATATAATCCCTATAGGGTAGATTTGTTGCTATTTCATGGATGGATTTTGGAATATCACTCAACGCATTGGCAAGATCCTTTATAGGCATGGATGAGAAGATATAATCTGCTTCAAAGGTGGATTCGCCATCTTTAGTAGCGGCAACCACTTGAGTAACTTTGTGATCTTCTAACTGGATTTTGCAAACAGAATGGTTGAAATGAATTTCGCCTCCCATGCTCTGTATTTCCTGAGCCATCTTTTCCCATAATTGTCCAGGTCCTTTTTTGGGGTACATGAACTGTTCAATGAGAGATGTTTGTGTGGTTTTATGGTTCTTGTTAAATAACTTTTTGAAAAATTCGGAGAAAATTTTGCCTAGCGATAATTCCTTTACTCTTTGAGCACCCCAATCGGGAGCTATTTTACTTGGATGGATTCCCCATAGCTTGGTTGTATAGTCTTCAAAAAACATTCGATAAAGAGGTTTTCCAAAGCGATTGATATAGAAATCTTCTAGAGACTGTTCTTTTCTTTTTATAAAGAGTGAAAACAAATATCCAAAACCAGCCTGCATGGTACGAATAAACCCCATATTAATGAAGGTTTCTGGTTTCATAGTGATTGGATAATCAAAAAACTTGCGTAAGAAAAAAATGCGACTGACTCTTTGGCGAATAAGGGAGACCTGGTCGGTTTTTTCAGGGTCGGGACCAAATGGAGCAAGTGGAATCTCACGTTTGAGAATGTAATCATCAATTGCGGGTGCTCCTTGTAGGGGCATCAAAGTTTCCCAAAGACGAGTGACTTGTTCATTTTTAGAAAAGAACCGATGCCCTCCTAGGTCTATACGATTTCCCTTATATTCGGCAGTTCTAGAAATTCCACCAATGTATTCTGATTCTTCCAAAATAACTGGGATAATGTCGGTTTCTTTTAATAACTGGTAAGCAGCTGTAAGTCCAGCAGGTCCAGCACCAATTATGATTGCTTTTTTCATAGAGTGTTCCTTTCTTGGGAGCAAATGCCACCGAAGATATTTTACCCAATTTTTATGGGTACGTCAACTTGTGCATTTTTTAGGTCACGATTGTTATAATTCTTGAATTTCT
>CAZWNX010000075.1:3837-8821 GCA_964635395.1 uncultured Lachnospiraceae bacterium | reverse complement strand
TTGCCCACTTATATGCAGACAGCTCTTCACGAAAAGCCGCAATTGCAGAAGGCGTTGGGTAAAATCCAATGTGTTTTTTATAGGCTGCAAAATGAACCAGATTCTCTTTCAAATAATATGTCGGCATTTGATAGCTCATTTTTTCTGTAGCCGTCGGTATCACCTCACGGATTACCTCTCTTATCTTCATTAATACCACTTGAACTTGCTCTGAAAACTGTTCAATATACTCATCTACGGTTGCGACTTTTTGATTATCCATCTGCTTGTCCCCCTTTCGTTCATCATTAATCGGTGGAAAAAATGCTATTGCTTTTCATACAAATCATTTTTTGCTATACTAAATACAACTTTATTATAACTATACAAACTATTAGGAAAGGTATTGTTATGAGTATGCAAAACTATAGTATTGAAGAGGTTTCTTGGGATTGTTCTGATTTTGAACTGCTCTGTAATGAATTAGATGATTATTTGGATGAAATGATTGGTGGAAAAGAGAAACGCGAAAAGTTTTGTCGATATAACTTGGCAAATACGATGGATTACGTATTAATCGCGTATCACGATAATCGTCCAATTGGGTGTTGCGCTCTGAGAAAATATTCTTCTACCGAAATTGAATTAAAGCGTGTATATGTATGTCCTGACTATAGAAAGAAAAACATCGCCGGACTTCTTTTGGAACGATTAATCGAATATGCAACAACGAATCACTACCAAAAAATAGTACTTGAAACAGGCGAACTATTAAAAGACTCCATTCACCTCTATCAAAGGTATGGTTTTATAAAAACGAACAGTTATGGCGACTACAAAGACATTCCTGAGTCTTACTGCATGTCACGCTCATTACTTCTGACGTCATAAACCCTCACACTTGCCCCAAAAACACATTTTGCTCAAGCCACTTTGCAACACCGTCTTCATCATTCGATTCAATCACTGCAGTAGCTATTTCTTTCAAAGGTAAGACTGCATTTTGCACTGCATAGGCTTCATCGGAAATTTGAAACATCGAAATATCATTCCACGCATCTCCAAATGAAACTACTCGGTCACAATTTAAATGTGTTTTTAATGTTTGAATAGCATTTGCTTTTGAAACACCACTTGGCATAATTTCAAGCCAATACTCTGTTCGATTGATTTCTTGTTGCATTGTAATTGTGAGTTTTGTATTTTGGATTAGTCGTTCATAAATTGGTTTCAATTCATTCTGCTCCCCAATGCAGGTATAGTAGAAAACATCTCCCTCATATAGATTTTCGTCAGTCGTTAATGGTCTTAGGCGTTTATCTTTTTTTCTAAGAGACAAGTAATGTTTTGTTCCAGTACTTTCCCTATTGCAATTCCAAGAAACCTTTTCCACACCGTTTATAAACGAATATACAATTGGAGAATATTTTTTTTCACGGAATACATTCATAATTTCAGCCGTTTCACTTTTCTCAAAGTTTCTAGAATCAATTACCGTATTGGTGAGTGGATCAAAAATAAATGTCCCATTATAGGTTATTACTGGTATTTTGAAATGAATCTTATTTGTAACAACTTCTGCTGACACATAGGATCTTGCAGTTGCATACGTAAAGAGCATCCCTTTGCTTATTAGCGCATTAATCGCATTCGCAGTTTTGTCACTAATACAACTCTTAGAATTTAGCAATGTAGCATCTAAATCCGACACATATAACACGTTCAATTATTATCTCCTTATCCCTACGCTTTATAGGCCTCAAGCTCCATTTGAATAAATGTAGCAATCATCTCACGATAGAGAACTTCTACCATATCCGGATTAGCTCCATACTCATCTGCCAATTTACGTACTTTTTGTATAACAGACTCTACTCTTTTCGGGTCTCTAACCCCATCTTCACTTTTCTTAAACGATGATGCCTGCATTACATAGTCCGTGCGTTCTGCAATTAGCTGAATCATCTGCTTATCTATGCGATCTATATTTTCACGAACCTCATTCAAATCCCTGCATTTCATTTTTTTCCTACTCCTCATCTAAATGTTCATCGCAAACCTTGACAATATCAGGGTCAAATTGTGTTCCAGCACAGCGGTTCAATTCTTCGATTGCTTGGTCATGCGTAAAGATTCTTTTATATGGGCGATCAGCTGTCATTGCCTCATATGCATCAGCAACGGTAATAATCCTCGCCACCAAAGGGATTTCCTCACCCGATATTGCTCTTGGATACCCCTTCCCATCCCATCTTTCATGATGTGCAAGAACGTATTCCGCCAATCTTGTATATACATCAGCCGATTTCAAAATGTGGTAACTAATCTCCGGATGCTTTTTTATTTCATCATACTCTGCTTCTGTTAGCTTACCTGGCTTATTCAAAATATCATTATTGATTGCAATCTTACCAATATCGTGCATTAACCCTGTGATTTCTAATTCCTTTATAATTTCTTCATCTAATTGCATAGCCAAACCAATTTTACGACAGATTTTACTTACGCGTTCCGAATGAACTTTTTCTCTAGTATTCGCTTCGTTTAGCGTCTGCATGATTACCTTAATGGTTTGGTTTCTCATACTCTGGCTTTCCGTAATTTTCTTACGATACATATAATCTTCTGCTTTTGCAAACACTTCTTTAATATTTTGCTCTTGATTTTCTTTTGTTTCATACCCGATGGATACAGATACTATAATGTTTTCAACTTTTTGAAATTCAATCTCTCTATATATGTTTTTAATCAATAATTCTGCTTCTATTCTATCCGTATTTGGCATTAAAACAACAAATTCGTCCCCACCAATACGCGAGATACTATGATCCTCCCTGCACTGGTATTGTAAAACATTTGCTACACTTTTCAATAGCAAGTCTCCTACTTCATGACCAAATGCATCATTCGTTAGTTTGAGTCCATTCACATCCACCATTGCAATTGAAAATGGTAAATTTTTCAAAACATCAAGACGCAATAATTCTTCTTCAAAATAATGTCTGTTGTAAATTCCCGTCAATTGATCGTGGTAACTTAAATATTGAATTTTTTCCTGTTTTTCCTTCTTTTCCGAACAATCTCTAAAGACTACTACCGCTCCTCGAATATTCCCTTTTTCATCACGAATTGGAGCCGCACTATCTTCAATTGGTACTTCCTCTAAAGTTCGCTTAATCAAGACTGTGTTTTCTTCTAGCTCAATGATTTCATTTTGATTCATAACTTTATCAATGGGATTGTCACAACGTTCTCTTGAATACTCATTTACAATATTAAATACAGTCATAAATGGATTCCCTTTTGCATCTCGATTAGACCAACCGGTCAATTGCTCAGCAATTTTGTTCATCAAATCGACATTTCCCTCAAAATCTGTTGATATAACACCATCGCCAATCGAATGAAGTGTGGTCTTAAGCAAGTTACGCTCATCACTCACAACTTTCTCAAGCTCTTTGATCTTTGTAATGTTGATATGACAACCCACCATTCTAAGTGGCTTTTCCTTATCCCACTCAACGACTCTACCCGAGCATATTACCCAAACGGTAGAGCCATTCTTGTGGTGATAGCGAACCTCATTATAATATGGCTCTTTGCCCAAACTCATAATATGACGATTGATATTGCTCAGAATAACAGGCAAATCCTCTTCAAATACTATTCTCTGCCAACCTTTAGGTGAATTTTCTATTTCATCTTCCTCATATCCTAGCATGGATTTAAAAGACGGGCTATAATATTCATAATCTGTTGTAATATCCCAATCCCAATAACCCGAAAGCGAATCTTCCAGAATAAACTCCAAAATTTTCTTTTCAGTTTCAATTTTTTCCTGTGCTTTTCGCTCATTCGTAACATCCGAAAAAATTGTTACAAAACGCTGTGGAGCTGGACTATATACATTTACATTAAAATACTTTCCAAGCTCAGCCGAATAGTTGGAATAGTTTACTTGCTCACCCGTTAATGCAACATTTGCATAACTTTCTATCCAATACTGCTCTGTATTTGGAAAAATCTCTTTGACCGTTCTATTCATAATTGCAGCCGACTTTAGTCCAGTGATTTGCTCAAATGCCTTATTGGCATCTAGAAAACGATAATCAACTGGTTTTCCATTATCATCTAAGATAATCTCATGAAGCGCAACTCCCTCACTCATATTATCAAAAAGACTCTTTAATTTGTTTTTACTGATTTTTTCACGCTTCATAGCTCTACTAATCATAACAATTGCAACAACCAAAAATAAGATTGCAGCACCAAACAAATAGATGATTCGCAATCGATTTGTACTTACTTCGTGTTGGGCAAGTTTCTTATCGGTTATATCATGTACGATGGAAAATAGATAGGTATTCCCCTCTGCTCCATTTAATGGTGAGGAATAAACTTCCACATCACATATTCTCCCATTTGCTAAACGATGTTTAAATTCAAAATAATTGCGTTTTTCAAGAAGAGCAAGTTGCATTTCGGCTTTCGTCTCTTTTTCGGATAATGTGTTAATATCACTAATATTCATCCTTAACAATTCTTCTTTTGAATATCCATAGAACTCTTGCGCCGCTGTGTTAGCATCTATAATTTCTCCCGTTTCAGAATCAATTAATAGCATGACAGATTTATGATTGTCAAATATACTTTCTGAATTGATAAGCGTTCCATCCACATGTTCCTTTGCCGCATAAACTTGAGTATTTGTCATAAATATCGCAAAAACTGATAGTACTATCATTAAGCAAATTTTCTTCATTGATTCACCTTATCCATTTCTGTGTAATTGATTAAAAAAACTAAGCCTTTTTTGCTACTAGGACAAATGATAGCAGAATTCCTCTTCCATTGTAGACTTCCGACATTCCAATATCATAATCATATTCATTCAATTGCATTACTTTTAAATCATTCTGCGCTACAGCATTAATTATGTCACCCATCGTATGGGAAAAACTTGTGAATGTTTTAGATGGATACTGTGGTGTCATATATCCCATAC
>CAZWNX010000075.1:0-3737 GCA_964635395.1 uncultured Lachnospiraceae bacterium | reverse complement strand
ATTTGTAAAAAAAGAAATGACATCCTTTTGCATAAAGTCCTCAAATTATTTTACTTTTTCCAAAACTTGATCTCCTAACTTATATACGCTTTCTCATTTGGACAAAATCAACAAATGCATCAGCCTGCTTTTCAATCTGACTTTTTATATTCACCACATCCAGTTTTCCCGAATTATCAAGATATTGCATCAAACTTGGAATTGTCACTCTTGGTACATTCATCACATCCATATTTAGAAAGCTAATTAATGCGACAAAATGATCTTGCGCAATACCAGTACCTGCAATTCCCATTGAAATGCCACTAATAGCTGCTGGCTTCTTAGCCAACACCTGGGATTCGTGTTCGCTTATCGGCCTTGATAACCAATCCATTAGATTTTTTAATACCCCTGGGAAAAAATGATTGTATTCGGGAACAAAGAACCATATTGCATCGGCTTCTTTAACAATCATTCTCACAGATGAAACCTCAATAGGCGCTGGATATTCATAATCTTGGTTTAAAAGAGGAACATTTTCATAATCCACAATTATAAACTCTGCCCGATCTTGCAAATATTCTTTTGCAAGAATTGCAAGTTGTCGATTATAGGATTCTTTGCGAAGTGATCCAACGATTGCTACAATTTTAATTTTATCCATATATGAAAACCGCCTTTCTAAAATATCAAATATATATTACCTAGTATTTTATTTCACTTTGTAAAAAAGTTCCATTTCGCAAATCATCAAATGCTTGATTGAGCTCTTCCTTTGTATTCATAACAATTGGCCCTCCCCATGCAATTGGCTCATCTATAGCCACCGAAGACACAAAAAGAACCTGCACTTTTTGTTCAAACGATTCTATCTTAACGACATCTCCCTGTGAAAGTTTCACAGCCGTTTTTTCTTGAATAATCTTACCTCCAACCGTTATTTTCCCTATAAGTGTAAACAAAAGAACGGATGCCTCCATTTGCGTCGAAATCTCAACGGATGAGTTCTCATCTAAATGAATATCATAATAGTCAAGTGGAAGGTAGTTACTCACATACCCTTGATAAGAACCATACTTACCCGCTAACAACCTTATTTTTCCATTATTAATTGGAATTTCTTGGATTTCATCCTTCTTAATACTATGATAAGCCGGTGAAACCATTTTATCCTTACTAGGCAAATTTAGCCATAGTTGAACTCCTAACATACGCTCTGTTGCAGGTAATTTCTCTTCATGAAGAATACCTGAACCTGCGGTCATCCACTGAACCTCACCATCTCTAATGGTATCTTCATTTCCCAAGCTATCCCGATGTGTCATTGCTCCACGATATACATAACTGATGGTTTCAATCCCCCGATGCGGATGCATTGGGAAACCTGCTGTATAGTCGTCTGGATTTACACTATCAAACGAATCTAGCATTAAGATTGGATCGAATTCCCTTACCGTCTCATTCCCCAAAACTCTTACTAAATGAACACCTGCCCCATCCATAGTTTTAAACCCTGTAACAACCTCATTTACAATTCTCTCCATTACCATTATCCCCCTCAAAGTGAATGTCGCTTTCTTAATAACGCAAACTCATTTTTATGAAATTGAATGATACCCTCTTCTCTTAGTGTACATAACTCTCTTGATAGCGCACTACGATCTACGCATAAATAGTTAGATAATTCCTCCCGATTATATGGAATTTTAAATTGATCCGAATGAAACATTTGGCTATACTGATTCAAAAAAGTAAGTACCTTGCTACGCGTAGTCCTTTTAGCTAGAATTTCATTTTTACGATTTAACGCAATATTTTTATTTGCAATAAGTGCAAGCATATTTTCGATAAATTCTTTGTGGAATCCACAAGCGTTTTGACACGTCTTCGCAATTTTGTGATAATTGATCCAAAGAATTTCAGAATCAAGTGTTGCTTGTACGGTCACTGGTGATTCCTCTATTCTTGCAAACATAAAAACCTCTGCAAAAATATCATTCACACCCAAGTTGGTGATTACATCCATGTTGCCTTCTACATCTTCCCTTACAATCTGCACTCCTCCAGATATTATAATTCCTATGTTTAGAACTTTCTCTCCTTGATGGAATATAATCTCTTTCTTGGAATAGGAGCACACTCTCGTCGATAGGCAACCTAACATTCTCTCCATATCTTCTTCACTAAAACCCCGAAAAAGTGCATTCTTTTGAAGTAATTTTTTATAGCTACTTATATTTTTCATTTTTTGCACCTTTTGTTGCAAATGCAACATCCAATCTATTTTCATTATAGTATACTCTTATCATAAATAACAAGGAGGATATTCAATGTTACGACAAATTATAAAAATAAATGAAGAAGACTGTAATGGATGTGGATTGTGTGTTTCAGCATGTCATGAGGGCGCAATTGCAATGGTAAATGGTAAGGCAAAACTAATGAGAGATGATTATTGCGATGGTCTAGGAAACTGCTTACCAGTCTGTCCAACTGGTGCTATTTCTTTTGAGGAACGCGAAGCTGCTGCCTTTGACGAGGAAGCTGTTAAAAAACATATGGAACAAGCAGCACCTACAAAAACATTCTCTGGCTGCCCTGGCACAAGATCTCAAAATATGAATCGGGAATCACCTGTGTCTGAACCAACCACGCAGCAAAATTCAGTTATGCATTCAAATTTGAACCAATGGCCTGTACAACTTAAACTCGTTCCAATCAATGCACCCTATTTTGAAAATGCAAACTTGTTAATTGCTGCTGACTGTAGTGCATATGCTCATGGCAATTTCCACAATACCTTTATGAAAAACAAAGTCACTCTAATTGGTTGTCCAAAACTTGATGAAGGTGATTATAGTGAAAAACTGACCGCAATTCTTAAAAATAATACGATTAAATCCGTTACGGTTGTTCGAATGGAAGTTCCTTGTTGTGGTGGAATTGAACATGCAGTTAAAACAGCTCTTATGAATTGTGGAACACTCATTCCTTGGCAAGTAATCACCCTTTCTATTGATGGAGAAGTCCTTGACTAACGGACGATTTTCTTATCCTCTACTAAAATATGATAGATTACCCATTCTTTAATAAATAGTAATAGTTTTACTAAATCCCTACTCGTAACTTCCTTCTCAGATAATATTTTGACTTGTTCTAGAACCTGAGCCCGGAAGTTATCATGTAGGGATTTGTGTTCGTCGTACCCAGCATAAGAAATACTCTTTTGGTATGCTTCCTCATGTTCAAAATGAAATGACACATATTTTTCCAAAAAGAGAAGTATTTCATTATATAATTCAAATCCATTGCCATTTTTCGCACTAAAATATAGCTTTTCAAAATTATCAACAATGAGTTTGTGTTCTTCATCTATTTCTGCGACTCCTATTTTATATCCATCATTCCATTTCAGAAGAAATCCATTTTCAGATTGACACACTTGTAGAAACGACTTAATCAATGGTGCTGAAAAGCACTTCAATATCTTTTCTAATAGTTCAACATCATTAAACGGTTTCATCAAAACATCTATTTTCCCCAGTTTAGCGAACAAAATGGCATTTGACTTATCTAGCTTTGAAGCAATTATGATAATTGGAATTGCTTTCACAGATTCGTTTGTTCTTATTCTTGTTAACACCTTCGTTAAATCACTCTCAAATATATCACTGTCAATCAATAACAGACTCGCTGATTTCATGAATTGCTCAAGTCGCACCAATTCAACCAAATTACTGCCAAATGTTTCAATC
>CAZWNX010000074.1:6667-9041 GCA_964635395.1 uncultured Lachnospiraceae bacterium | reverse complement strand
ATTATTAAACGCGTTCAATAATAGAGTGTGCGAAAAGGACGGTGGGACTATAAAACTATGAAAAAAAGTGAAAAGACAGAACAGACCAAAGAAAAACTTATGCGAGCAACATTTGAGTTAATGCAAGAGTTAGATTCTCCATTAGCAGTTACATCAAGAGCAATTGCCCAAAGAGCAAATATTCAAGCAGCCATGATAAATTATTGCTTTGGATCTAGAGAAGCGCTCATTTTCAAGGTTTTTCAGACAATGTCATTGGAACATTTTGAGCCGAGTAGACAATTAAATGAAATTGTACAGCAAGATCTTAGTGCGAAAGATAAATTAAAGGAAGTGTATTTTTGTGTTCTGAAATACTTAATGCTCAATGAAAAATTTGCGTTGGCAATCACAAAATATGTATTGCTGAATCGTGATTTAACAATGGATTTGCATAGTTTTCAATTTGTTTACGAACATTACAAAGAACAAAAATCCGAACAAGAATGCAAACTGATTGCATATGAGTTAACTAGTATTTTTCAGCTTATTATCTACCGGCATAAAGATTTAGGCGTATTTTGTGGGTTGAATCTTGAAACGGATGATGAATTGAAGATATTTATTTCAAAACAAGTAGACCTGTTTTTAGTATAGTAAGGCGTGTGGGGTTGAGGTGATAAAGGATGGATGCAAGTATGAAGTATTGTTATGAATTAAAGGATATTAGTCGAGTTAGTAAAGCAAAGAATCTTTCGTTTGGGGGAAAAGCAGATGCCTTATCCATCTTATTAAACAATAGAATTAGGGTTCCCCAAGGATATGCAATAGCCACCGAAGCATTCAATGGAAAATTCATTATTGAATCTGCAAAAGAAGATATTAAGTCGTGTATAGAAAAATTATCGATTTCAAAAACATATGCAGTTCGTTCCTCGGCAGTTGGAGAAGACGGACTTAATACGTCATTTGCTGGAGCATATGAAACTATTTTAGATGTTTCAGTATGTGAAATTTATGAAGCAATCTACAATGTTTTAAGTAGTGCTGAAAATGAACGGGTTCAAATATATACCCAAAACCAAAAGACGAGTGTGGGAAAGATGGGCATCATTATCCAGGAATTTATTCCGGCAGATTATGCGGGTGTGCTTTTTACAAAAGATTTTATTCACCATTCTTCAGCACAGATGATAGGAAATTATGTGCAAGGGATTGCAGATGCGTTAGTATCGGGAAACGTAGACGCAAAACAGTTTTCCTATCAATTAATGGAGAAGCGCTTCCATGGCGATCTTGCATTTGAACGACTAGCCACTAAAATAGTAAAAAAAGCAATTAAAATCAAAAAAATGTTTGGAATCCATCAAGACATTGAGTGGGCAGTGAAGGATCAAAAAGTCTATATTTTGCAATCAAGACCAATTACAACACTATATAGAAGGAATCTAGAAGAGTATGAAGTGAATGATTCTTTAGAAGAAAACTGTTTGTTATCAAAGACGAATGTAGGAGAAATTTTTATGAAACCCCTATCACCAATGACGGATAGCGTGTTACAAGGGGTTTTTCAGGTTATGGGATTCCCACTGATTGTTAATGTATGTGGACAACCATATGCCAATATAAGCTCCGTGTGCTCTGTACTAGTATCATTCGGAGTGAATCGTCAGACAGCGTATAAATGGATTGCTGATGTTGCAGGTAAAATCCCTGAACATGTAGAAATTCCAATTTATCCGTTTGATAAAGGTCAATTGATTCAAAAGATGCTTCATTTGGTTTTCCAAAAACGAAAAAAAGGTTTTGTCAGCAATATTGCAGTAATGGCTGACGATTATATAGAGAAAATTAGAATAATTCATAAACCAGATGAGTTATATGCTTTTTGGGAAACAACTTGTGATCCATTTATGACAGATGTGTTGGGTTCTATTGTAAAAGGTTTGTCAATAAAGTCGTTATTTTCTACTAGAGAAAAATTGATACAAATTGCAGGAGAAGATCTGGCGAACCAATTATGCTCAAACTGTTCTTTGAATGGAACGCTAGAAAGTCTGAATATTTTATTAGCGCTTGAAGAGGTGATTAAGGGAACTATGACAAGGGCTGAATATTTGAGGAGATATGGACATAGACATGCCAATGAAATGGAACTGTCAGAACCTTATCCATATGAAGATGATGGTTTCATGGATAATGCGTTAAGACAATACAAGGAATCAGGGATGAGCGCCTATGAGTTTAAGAAAAATCAGGAAAACAATTTTATCATGGCATATGAGGAATTTAGTGTGAAGTATCCAAATAAGATAAAGTGGTTGGATCGATTGCTTCAAGAATTTTCATATGCGACTTATCAGAGGGAAGATATTCGAAGTCAGTCAGTCAAATT
>CAZWNX010000074.1:2750-6567 GCA_964635395.1 uncultured Lachnospiraceae bacterium | reverse complement strand
GGTATACGAGAAATGAATGAATTTTTGGAAGGAGAAATCCTAGTAACCAATGCAATCAATGTGGGGTGGATACAGTTTTTCACAAAAGCAAGTGCAATTGTTACAGATATTGGAGCGCCGCTTTCTCATGCGGCAATTGTTGCAAGAGAACTAGGAGTTTTGGCTGTAGTAGGATGTCAAAATGCTACAACAAATATTAAGACGGGAGATTTTCTGCTGGTAGATGGAAAAACAGGTACCATTCAAATACGAAATGATGTATGATAAATACGAAAAGTTTGGTCCACGTGGAGGGGAAGCAGATGATTTTATTAGTGGTCGATGTACAGAATTTGATTGTAACTTCTGAGTTATATGAGTATGAAAGATTTCTTGAAAATGTTCGTGAGCTGATTTGGTTATCAAGGAGTCATAATACGGAAGTGGTTTATATTAGACATACAGATGAAGAACTCGTAGCAGGTACTTATGAACATGAAATTTATGCGGATTTCGAACCTAAACCAGGTGAAAAAATATTTGATAAAAATTGTAACAGCGCATTTAAAGACACTGGATTGATTGACTATCTGACAAGAAAAGAAGAACAAACAATTATTGTGGTAGGTCTGCAGACGGAATATTGTATTGATGCAACTGTGAAAGCGGGTTTTGAACATGGATTTAAAATCATTGTTCCAGCTTTTTGCAATACAACGCTCGATAATGAACATTTGGGTGGAGCAGATACCTATCATTACCACAATGATATGATCTGGAATAATCGATATGCGAAGTGTTTGTCCATGCAAGAAGTAAGAAAGCTCTTTTTTGAATCGTTTCTTCAAACCTATAACCAAGCATTTTATGATAAAGATGTGGAAAAAATTCGATCATTCTATCCAGACGAAGATCATTCAATGATTTATTATGATAATCATAAGGGAAATGATACTTATACGGTAGATCAACATATGAAATTGATTGCTGATTTTTTGCAGAACGGGAAAGAAACAGAATCTAAAGAAGTAGAAGAATTGCTGATTGAGAAACTGAATCTTATTTATGAAAGAAAATCAGTCTGTTTATGTTATCTAGCTAGATATAGAAGTTTTCCAAAACCAGCAGTGCGTGTCAGTATGTTTATAAACTATCTAGGAGACCTAGGTTGGAGGATTATGCATGTACATTGTTCTTTTGAACCTGAATAAATAGTGAGGAGACTCTTTGGAGTCTTTTTTGCTTTGAAAAGAAATAGTTAAGATGTAGTAGAGATTAAATGTGGAGGAATCAGTATGAGTATCGGATTAAGTGCTATGACTGAAACGGCATATTACATATTGTTGTCGCTTGTAGAGGAACGACATGGTTATGGAATTATGCAATATGTGAGTTCAATTACGGATAAGCGTGTGAGTTTAGGAGCCGGGACACTTTATGGAACCTTATCAAAGCTGGAGAAAAGCAATTGGATCTACAGCACAAAAGAAGAAGATAAACGAAAGTATTATTTAATTACGGAAGAAGGAACTAAGGTTTTGAAAAGTGAGGTTTTAAGAATTGAAGAGTTATATCATCATGGAAAGGCGGTACTATTAGATGGAAGAGAATAAAATGTATGTGCGAAAATCATTTTTTATGCACCAATATGAGGAAGAAGAACAATTATTAAGAGATATGCGTTCTAAGGGTTGGAAATTCGTTAAACTTCATAAGGGGATTCCTACAAAGTATGAATTTGATAAATGTGAACCAGCAGATTATATTTATCAATTGGATTATGTAAAAACAAGTGAAGATTTTCCGAGTTATCATCAATTATTTAGTGATGCAGGATGGAATGAATGTTATAATTGGGATGGAATAGGTGGAAAGTGGTACTATTTTGAAAAAGAGAATACAGGTGAAGAGGAACGGATTTTTACAGATCAACAATCAAGAATAGACTTGGCACAAAAGATTCTTTTGGCCTATGGCGGCTTTTTTCTCATTCTCTTGTTGCCTATGTTTAATTCATTCAATTTAGTGATTCGTCAATTTTCTTCAAACGATGTATCGTTATTTACAGGGATTTTTATTCCAATTTTTATTCTTAATGTAATTGTAATGATATGGTGGGCGTATATGATAATTGCATTAGTAAGGCATGTGAATAAATTGAAAAAGGATGGGAAGTAAGTATGAGTAAAGCATATTTAACGATTGATGATGTTACATCAAACAGAACAAAAATAATTGTTGATGGTCTAATCGAAAGAGGAATTTGGCCGCTTATGTTTGCGACAGGAAAGTATTTAGAGGAACATTGGGATGAGGGTATTTATGCACTGAAAAGAGGAATTATTCTTGGAAATCATAGCTTTTCCCACCATCACTTTAGCGAACTTAGCTTAGAAGAGAGCATCCAAGAAATTGACGAGCAGGAATTTCTTTTAGAAAAATTATATCTTGAAGCAAATGTTCAAAGAACCTATAAAGTGTTTCGTTTTCCTTATGGGGATCAAGGCGGAGATAAGAAAGAAAGACTTCAGGCGTATCTTAAAAATCTTGGATTTTGCAAGTTAGACGACCGCATGATTCAAGGACCTTGGTATGCAGAAAAAGGATTTTATAAAGATCTAGATGCCTATTGGACATTTGATTTTACAGAATATCTTTTACCAAAAGATTCAAGTTATACGATTGAAGATTGCAAGAAACGAATTCATAATCAAGATGCTTTGGATGGAGATTATTTGTTAGAAGATTGCGGAATGGGAATTGTGCTTATTCACGATCATCCACAAACGGAAGCAGTTGCAGCGAACTATTTTTTTGAACTCGTTGATTATGCAATTTCGAATGGAGTAGAGTTTGTTGCACCAAAATTCATAGAAATCTAAGGGGATGGATATGTTTAAAGTATTAATTGTTGAGGATGAGCAAGACATTCGGGTTCTAATGAAGACTTATTTGGCTTCAAAAGGATATGATGTGGTAGAGGCTAGAAATGGTCTTGAAGCACTTTTGGTGCTTAAAGAAATGAAGGTTGATCTTATCTTGTGTGATGTAATGATGCCGTTGTTGGATGGATTCAATTTTTTGAGAGAACTTCGCAAAACGTCTGTAATACCACTCATTTTTCTAACAGCAAGAGGGGACTCTATGGACAAAATTCTTGGATTGGGACTAGGAGCAGATGATTATTTGGTAAAACCTGTTGAAATGGAGGAACTCTCAGCAAGAGTGGATGCGAAACTTAGGAGAATGCACGTATATGGTGTTACTGCTGAGAGCAACCAACAAGCTGTTTTAAAAAACGGAAACTTGCTATTTGATTTAAATTCTTATACGGTTACACTCAATCAAAAACCGATTGAGCTTACGGCTAAGGAATTAAAACTTCTACAGCTGTTTATGATGAATATTGATAAGGTGTTTACCAAAAAGCAACTCTATAAGTCGGTTTGGGATGAAGACTATCTGTATGATGACAATACAATTATGGTAACACTTAGTAGGCTACGAGGTAAAATCGAATGTGCAGGGGAGTGCTATATACATACAATTCGAGGCATTGGGTATAAGATGTTAGAAGTTTAAGGAGTTATATGAATTCAAATAAGCTAAATCGTATATTTGTTAAGAATTACCTTTATATGCTGGCAATATTGATGACCATTACAGTTGTTACAGTGCTGACAATTGGACTTATGCCTTTCTTTTCTGGGGAGAAAGATTTTGATGCAAGTGATCTTCTAGAAGAGGATTATAATGATATTATGATTCCAAAGATAAAGGATAAGGTTAGTTATGTAGTAATGGATGAATCTTATCAAGTCAAAAAGCAGGTTGGAGA
>CAZWNX010000074.1:0-2650 GCA_964635395.1 uncultured Lachnospiraceae bacterium | reverse complement strand
TTCTCAAAAATAACATCCAAAGAAGTAGTTGCGATTGTGAGTAAGGAGAACGAGAAAAAACAAGATGCTCTTAAACATCTAATTCTCGATGTATCCCATGATTTGAAAAATCCAATTATGGCAGTGCAGGGATATGCAAAACTTGCAATGGATGAGACGGATATTGATAAGAGAAACGAGTATTTAGAGATTATCTCAAAACAATCTAATAGGGCCAATTATCTGTCGATTCATCTTTTTGAACTTGCAAAATGGGAGTTAAACGATTATCAGCCAATAAAAAAGAAAATGGATTTGTGTGAATTGATTCGTCTTTGTATTTTGGAAAGAGAAAGTGAATTCAAGGTAAATGAGCTAGAAATTGTATTCACAACTGAAAAAGAGGAAGTGGAAATTGAGGGGAATGAACAGGAACTACTTAGAGTAATTCATAATCTATTAGACAACGCGATTCTTTATCATGCAAAACCATCTCAGTTAAAAATTTGTATTGACTGTGAAGCTGGATTTGCAAAGACTAGTTTTGCAAATCGAACAAATTTAAAAAATGAGGAACTCTTGAAAGTAATGAAGCCATTTGCTCGTACGGAGGAATCAATTCGTTATCATGCGCAGGGAGCAGGAATTGGATTGCAAGTAGTGCGTAAAATCGTGGAGTATCATAATGGTAAGGTTGAGTGCGTGATCAATGAACAAAATGAATTTGTTATTCTTCTTTTTTTCCCGATTTAAGGTAGATTTAAGGAGCCTTTAATTCTTATAAAAAGAACCTTTGATAGAATAAGTCGAAGGTTCTTTTTTAAATATGTGTAAGAAGAAAATCATAAATAGAAAGTGAGAATGTAAAATGAAGAGAATTGGGATATTCGGTTTTATTATAGCTTTATTTATATTGTTTCCTATTCAGAATGTATATGCTAAAAGCCCATATGAAGAAAAGGTAGATGCCTATATGGAAGACTATATAGGAAAAGAGGTTCCAGGGGCAGCAGTCATCTATATTGAAAATGGCGAAATCGTATTTTCGAAAGGATATGGATATGCGGATGTGGAAGAAAAAGTTTCCGTAGACCCAAATACGACAGTATTTGAATATGCATCAATTTCCAAAACATATACATTCACTGGAATAATGCAATTGGTTGAAGTTGGGAAAATAGATTTAGAAGAGGATATCACAACTTATTTTCCAAAAGAATTTCGCGATCAATTTCGAAAGAAGCTTTCTTATGAAAAGCCTATTCGGGTAATTGATTTGATGAATCATAGAACGGGATTTGCAGAACAGTATTTTTATACGGATGCGACGAAGCAGAAAGACATTGAAAAAAACTTGGCAAGTAATTTGTTGAAGGCGCAACCAAAACAAATCTGCGAGCCTGACACGAGTACAGCCTATTCCAATTATGGAGCGGCACTTGCTGGTTACTTAATAGAGTGTGTAAGCGGTGAGGAGTATGACCAATATATAAACAAACATATTTTTGCTCCATTGGGTGTGGTGAATTCAACGGCGGATCCCATTTATATGGACGAAGAATATATTGTGAATAACAAAGCGATTGGTTATGGGGAGGGAATTAAGGATAATGGATGGTCGTATAATCATTTGTATCCAGATGGTGGAATTAGTGGTACTGCAGAAGATTTAGCAAAATATGCAATTGCTTATATGGATAATGAGAAAATATATAATCAAGAAAAAACATATGATTGGATGTTTGCAAGAAGCTACTCACAGAGAGAAGAATTGACTGGAGCTGCACATGGATTTTGGGAATACCAAGGTAATACGAGGTTTTTGACACATGACGGAGGGGCAAGAGGGTTTACGTCACTACTTGCTTTTTCACCAAGCGAAAAGAGAGCACTTATTATTTTATGTAATCAGGCTGAGGCTGGGGGAATGATTTATGGTTTGTTAGAAACGATGACAGGGAGTGGAGAAGAAATACAGGTGGTTGCGTGTGACAATGGAGAGGACGCACAGGAATTAGATGGTATGGAAATCATCACAGCAAGAAAAACGGCGGATATTACGATGCTATACCACTATCTTGAAGATTGCGAAACGATTCATACAATAGATTCCAATACAATTGAACTTAGAGGACTTACTTATTTACAGACAAAGCCTGATTACTACAGGTTAAAAGATGATCATGATTCAATGATTGCGAGGAGTGTTTATGCAGAGTTAGCAGTGATTCGAGAGAATGGTAAAATAGTAGGAATCAACCAAGGGGGAATACTGACAAGTGATTTTTTACTCACAAAGTTTCCGAATAATAAAGTTGGAAGGATTCTTCAATGTTTTTTTTTAGTTGCATCTACAATGGTTATCCTAGTTTATTTTGTGATTAGTTTGTATAAAAGAGACAAGCAAGTTATGGTGTTAGCGTTCGCAGGACTATTAATGGAAATAAATGTTATTATTATATTATATTTGTTAAATAGGATGGATTGCGCATTGGCAGTAGTTGTTAACAGTATGATTGGAATACAGTATTTGTTAACGGCAAGCGGAATGGTTTGTTTCCTAATGAGTAAGCAAAAGAAGAAACAAATTATTTTGTTTTCAAGTATATTAATTTTTGTTTTACTTCAGATAAATTGGAATTTTTATGGTTTTATATAAATCATAGCTAGA
>CAZWNX010000073.1:5768-9346 GCA_964635395.1 uncultured Lachnospiraceae bacterium | reverse complement strand
ATGAATGCCCCCGTAATATCAGCAACACCAAATACTGCTTCCGCTATATACGCCATCGCAAGGCAAAACACAAACGCAACAATAGTATGGCGATGCATCGGTCTCTCGGATGATTCGCTCCATCTTCTATAAATTTTATAAAACACAATTCCAACCAAAACCGAAAAAACAAAATACAAAATAATTTTTGTTAGTATCCATACTACATTTACACTTGAGTCTGCTAAACTTGTTACAATTGTAAGCCCTATTATACCTAAAATATCATCAATAATTGCAGCACCCAAAATAGCATTTCCGGATCTTGTCTTTAATTTCCCTAATTCTTTTAACGTTTCAACGGTAATACTTACCGATGTTGCAGTTAAGATAATTCCCATAAATAGATTTTGCAAGAAAACTGTGCCCGTTGCATCTGAAGGAATAATGTTTCCTCGATTGAAGAAATAGGAAACCCCAAAACCACCTATCAATGGGACAATTACTCCTAGTAATGCTATTATAAAAGAAGATTTTCCACACTTCTTCATTTCCTTAATATCTGTTTCCATTCCTGCACAAAACATTAGAATAATGACACCTAACTCCGCTGATTGCTTAATAAATTCCGTTTTTTCAATAAGCCCAAAACACGCTGGACCCATTACTAATCCGGCTAGTAGAGCGCCCACAACTTGGGGCATCCTAAATTTTTTTGTAAGTAAACCAAAAAATTTTGTGAATAATAAAATGATTGCTAAATCAAACAAAAACCTATACCCTGCTTCCATCATAAACCTTCTTTCACCCTATATGTTCGATACAAGTGTATAGTATACTCCTCATTTTTTTAGAATTCTAGTCTTTTATTTTTTTTCCTGTGCTTTTCTAAAATACTTGTTCAAAGTATTAATGATATATGTTTTCTGAATTGGTTTCAAAATATATCCCTGCGGCTTTAGCTCCATTATAGATGCAATTTTTTCTTTTTCAGATACCCCCGTCAAAAAAAACACTGGTATATCCTTTGTTTTATCGTCCTCTCGAAGCTTTTTCAAAACCTCTTTGCCATTTTGCACAGGCATTTCATAATCGAGTAGTATTGCATCTGGCTTTTTCTGCGTAATACTAACAAACGCTGCAGATGCGGAATTTGCTAGGGAAATATGAAAATCATCTTCTAATGCTACTTTGATTGCGCGTAACATCAACCCAGCATCATCTACAACAAGTATATGCTTTTTGTGTCCAATACTATTCTCCATTTACTACCTCCTGCTTTGACAATGAAAAAAGCTCCAAATACGTTTCACATAAACGAATTCCCAAATCAAAATCAACGTCTGAGATCGCCATTTTTAGTTTCTTAAATACAATCAAAAAAGAATCCTGTATATCCGTTTTCGAAATATTACTTACCCACTGGTCTGCATGATCTAGATCTTGATTCACTAAAAATTCCTTCAAATTCAGAATTTCTGTACAATAATCGATTATCTCATACTGTACATTTTCCGACCCTTGTTTTGACTCCTTTTTTAATAACTTATGAATTGTTTTTTCTAATCCTTCTATTCTCTCATAAAACATCTCAAGGTCATAAGTGATTTGACTCAGCTGGTTTTCTCCTAAGTTCGTTTCAATCTCTTGCGCAAGTTTAGCACTTTTTGAATCCCCCAGCATTTTCACCGTGCTTTTTAATGAATGAATCTCAATTCTAAGCAAGTTCCAATTCTTGTCAGCCTCTATTGCCTTCACCTTACTCACAATTTCTTGAATGCTCTCCACAAAATGATTTGCAACCTCAAGATAAATAGCTTTTCCACCCAGTTGCTTCATTGCCCTCTCAACATCTTTGTTTTTCAAGGGCTTTTGCATCCAGTCAGTTTTTTTGTCTGTTTTATCAAGATACGTCTTTTCAATTGAAATCTGTTTTTCCTTTGGAATATACTTCTTTAATATTGCATATAACTTGGACAATTCCACTGGTTTTGATAAAAAATCTGAAAATCCCATTTCCAAGTATTCTTCTTTTGCTCCTAAAATTGCATTTGCCGTGAATATAATAACAGGAGTTAGTTGATCCATATATTCTGGCAATTCTTTCAACTTTCTTAGTGTTTCACACCCATCCATATCGGCCATCATATGATCTAAAAAAATCAAATCATAATTATTTTCTTTAACGATATCAATACATCCTTGACCATTCGATTTTGTCTCAATCTGAATTTTAGTGTTTTTTAGCAATGCTTTTGTCACCCTTAGATTCATATCATTATCATCTACGATCAAAAGTTTTGCATCTGGTGCAATAAAATCCAATATGTCATTGGATAAATCGTATTTATCATTCATTAATATGTTTTTATTAAATTCATTTATTGGTACATTCTCAACTACCTTCTGTTTGATTGCAAATGAGAATTCTGAACCTTCGTTATATACACTCTTTACTTTTATTTCACTGTTTAATTTTTTTAGAATTTGGGCTGATATATACATTCCCAATCCCGTTCCCTCAATATACCGATTACGCTCTTCGTCGATTCGTTCAAAATCAGATGCCAATCGTTTCAAATCCTCTTCCTTAATTCCGATTCCTGTATCTTTTACAACAAATAGAATATCCACTTCATTTGAATATTGGCTTAATCGCTTTATCTCTAGGGATACGCTCCCTTGATGTGTATATTTGACTGCATTGGTCAATAAATTTATCAAAACCTGCTTAAGTCTAAAATCATCTCCAAATAGATGATTGGGAACCTCCTTATCCACAACAACACTGAAATCAAGCTGTTTATCCGACGCTTTATATTCAATCAGCTGAACAATCTCATTGAGAACCTGTTTCAGTTCATATTCAACAGGAATAATGCTCATTTTTTCAGATTCAATTTTAGATAAATCAAGTATTTCGTTAATTAATGCTAACAAGGTGTTCCCTGCGATTTTAATATTCGATGCGTAATCAACAATATCCTCTTCTTTGCTCTCTCGAAGGATCATTTCATTCATACCAAGTACGGCATTAATAGGTGTTCGTATCTCATGGGACATTTTTGCCAAAAACATAGATTTTGCACTATTGGCAGCATTCGCCTTGCGCTTTTGTTCATCATACAATTCCATCAACACCCTGTCAGGATTTTCAATTGTCAAAAAAATAGCAAGCGAAATTAGTGTTATTGCCATTCCAGATATTAACAAAACTGGGTAAATGGCTTGTAAAAGCGATACTACAACCATCACTGATAAAGACCAAAAAATAACATTTCTTTTACGAATTTCTAATCCTTTCCAATGATAGATAATAAAGCTAAAGGATAGAATAAAATATAGCGCAACACTTACATAGCAAGTCGTTGCCATGGGTCCATAGGAATAATTACCATTCGGTGTTTTCCTATAATAAATCGGCATCCAGACCGTTGCAACTGTTGAAATAATAAAAGGTAAAAGCCAGAGAATAGCAATTGTTTTACTTTGAAGAAAACTTTCTTTTGTAATTGCTAAAACATAGACTGAAAGTAGGCATAAAAAACAATTTATGCTGCCGATGAAAATCTGATGTGCCATTCGATTGATCCAGTTTG
>CAZWNX010000073.1:0-5668 GCA_964635395.1 uncultured Lachnospiraceae bacterium | reverse complement strand
AACCGAATATTATTCATATTATCACCAGCTGTTTTTCATATACAAGTTAAATTTACAGTCATAATTTCATTATATCCTATTTTCAGAATATTTCTATCATTATTTTGCACTTTTTATGTAAAAAGGAGATGAACATTTGTCCTTCTCCTTTGAATGATATGCAACTAGATTATTATACTTTTGGAAGTGCTTCAAATCCAGCTAATAAATCGGCATCTGTTGGAATATAATCACTCATTTCTTTATCATTAAATTTTTGGTAAGCAACCATATCAAAATAACCAGTTCCTGTAAGTCCAAACACAATTGTCTTTGCTTCCCCGGTTTCCTTGCATTTTAATGCTTCATCCACTGCAACTTTTATTGCATGTGCACTTTCTGGTGCTGGCAATATTCCTTCAATTCTGGCAAATTTCTGAGCTGCATCAAATACTGCTGTTTGTTCAACTGAAGTTGCCTTAATAAAATGATCATCATAGAGTTGCGATACAATCGAACTCATACCGTGATATCTTAGTCCACCTGCATGATTTGCTGCTGGTATATAATTACTTCCCAATGTATACATTTTTGCCAATGGACAAACTTTTCCAGTATCACAAAAATCGTAAGCATATTTTCCTCTTGTTAAGCTTGGACATGATGCAGGTTCTACTGCAATAATCTCATAGTCTGCTTCTCCTCTTAACATTTCACCAACAAATGGAGCTATTAAACCGCCCAAATTTGAACCACCACCTGCGCAGCCAATAATTATATCGGCTTTCACATTATATTTGTCTAATGCTTTTTTTGTTTCTAATCCAATAATCGTCTGATGTAATAAAACCTGTGATAATACAGATCCAAGCACATAACGATAACCTTCTTGAACCGTTGCAGCTTCTACAGCTTCTGAAATTGCACAGCCTAAACTGCCTGATGTTCCAGGAAATTCCTCATTCATTTTTCGACCAATATTAGTTTCCATAGAAGGAGATGGTGTGACTTTTGCCCCATATGTTCTCATTACCTCTCTTCTAAAAGGTTTTTGATCATAGGAACATTTCACCATATACACCTGGCAATCTAAATCAAAATACGAACAAGCCATTGATAACGCCGTTCCCCACTGTCCAGCCCCTGTTTCTGTTGTAACTCCTTTTAACCCTTGCATTTTTGCATAATAAGCTTGTGCTATTGCAGAATTTAACTTATGGCTACCAGAGGTATTATTTCCTTCAAACTTATAATAGATATGTGCTGGTGTATCAAGTTCTTTTTCCAGGCAGTAAGCTCTTACAAGTGGTGAAGGTCTGTACATTCTATAAAAATCAAGGATTTCTTGTGGAATATCAAAATAAGGTGTTGTCTCATCCAATTCCTGTTTGGCTAATTCCTCACAAAAGATTGGTGTTAATTCTTCCAACGTAATTGGTTGTAATGTTCCAGGATGTAATATCGGAGCTGGTTTATTCTTCATATCAGAACGAACATTATACCACTGAGTTGGCATTTCTTTTTCATCTAAATAAATTTTGTATGGAATTTCACGATTCATTTGTTATACCTTCCTTTTCACGTTTATCATAAACTATTTCCATTCTACAAAACGAATGCCTTGGTGTCAAGAAAGACTCCGTTTATTGCATTATTCTCATTGTATGTTAGAATGAATCAAGAATCTATTTGTTAAACCAAACTACTTATGAGGAGAATACGCTATGTCATCACAATTTAATGAACAAACATTTACAATCAAGAAAAAAATTCTATCTTTGGGAGGATCGGAATTTCAAATCCTGAACTCCTCATCTCAAGTTGTTCTTTTTTCAAAAATGAAGGCTTTTAAACTAAAAGAAGATATTCGACTTTTCACTGGTTCCGATATGCAAACCGAACTTGTTAATATTCACGCAAGAACAATTTTTGATGCTTCTGCAACCTATGATGTTACTGACTCGCTAACTGGCACAAAAATCGGTGCACTTCAAAGACAAGGTTTAAAATCAATCATTCAGGATGAATGGACTATCCTTGATGCCAATGATCAGCCCGTAGGAATGATCAAAGAAGATAGTACTGCTCTTGCTCTGGTTCGCCGTTTCTTAACAAATCTTATTCCACAGACATTTCAAATTTATTATGGTAATAACGTTATTGGCGAAATGAAACAGAATGTAAATCCTTATTCATCAAAATTAGTAGTCGATCTCACCAAAGATGTACAATCTCAATTAGATCGCCGACTTGCAGCTGCAGCTGGTGTTTTATTATGCGCTGTTGAAGGAAAACAAAACTAATAAACAATCAACGGACATTCTACACTTTTAGAATGTCCATTGTATGTGCTCCAGCCCCAATTAAATCCATTCGTTCACACGTTGCAAACTGATACCGAACAAAATGTTGAAAGGTTTCTTCATCCATAGCATTTAAAACTGGTCTCATATAATTAGAAGGTCCATCTGGAGAAATAATCTTGATTCTTTTTAGCCCAACGGCTTTATTAATTTGATCTATGTCTTCTAGTCGAACATAATCATAAAGGTCTTTGGGTGTTGATATTGTATGGTATTCCGTGGTAAGTCGACCCTCTTCTATGCACTCTTTCAAATGATTTTCTTTAAACGCATAGGTTAATACTCCATACTCATTCATACAGTAGGCTACAAAAATATATCCTCCTGGTTTTGTCACTCGTTTGGCTTCTTCTAGGGCCTTACATTTTTCTTCAAAAGAAAACAAGTGATACATCGGACCAAATAGCAATGTTACATCAAAACTATTGTTTTGGAATCTTTTCAGTTTCAGAGCATTTCCTTGATACGCCTTAACACTTGATTGTTTTGATTTTAAAATTCCCAAATTATACTTCACTAATTCAACAGCAGATACATCATACCCTTCATTTGCTAGGTAAACACTGTATTTGCCAGTACCGGCACCAACATCTAACACCTTTGGTGATTCAAATGTTTCTAAATAGTCTTTGATATATTTCATCGACGTCATAAATTCTACTTGACCATGTCTTGAATTTAATCTTTTTTCTTCATTAAATTTATTATAATATTCAACTAATTCCATCATTCTTATTATCCACTCTTTTTTTCCACTTTTTATATACAACCATAATTACAATAAACGAAATAAGCTGCGCTACAATAATACGAATTGGTTGATATTCATCTACACCTGTACTTGTTTCAATATGGATCATATTTGACAAGGTATTATTCAAAAAATGTTCTCCAATACCTACCCATAATACACCCGTCATATTCAAAAACCAACCCCACTTGATACTCATCATTCCAGATAAGATTGCATATACAAAAATTATAATAATCATTGTTATTGCATTCATGTCACCTTCTAAATAACTTCTAAATGGCATAATGAAGTGCCATAATCCGAAGAATATTGCCGCAATGAGATTTGCTTTACCAAAAGAATACTTTTCTTTGGCGATTTTGATGAAAAGACCACGAAATACTCCCTCTTCCATCACAACATTAATCACATTAAATAGAATACATAGTGCAAAAAACAAGATGGATGTATTCTTTACAAGTGAATCTGTTAATGAGAAGCCTGATATATAGAATTGAATACTTGGGTTTTGCCCGTTCACAAATAAGAGCAAATATTCCATCCCAATGATTGGCAAGATAAATGCAAGTCCAATTCCTATTCCTAGAATTTTGTGGATAAAATTCTCACCAAGTTTTGTCTGATCCATTTTTAATACAAGGTACTCAAACCCTCTAAAAATAGACAACTTACAAAAATCAGAAGGATTTTTTTCAAACTACTCATCCATATCCGCTCCTTTGTATCAATAAATTTACAATTCACCCCAAACCATCATTCTATTCATTTCATATAACAACTCTAGTATACTATACCCATTCTCCCTAGCACTTTCAAGTGAAATAATGAGTTTATCACAAACGGAAACCACTTCTTCATTGGATGATGGTTCGTTTAGTGCCTTTACAATGTCAACCCCATCTTCTTTCTCTAATGCCGTAACCATTCTAAGAATTGATGTAAGTGAGTAATTTGCACATCTCAATGCTCTTACCACTCGTATTTGTCTGATTTGTTGTTCACTGTAGTCATGATAACCATTTTCTTTCTTATGAATTTCAATTAAACCATTCCTCTCCCAATTCCTTAATGTATCTGACTTGACATCAACAATCTGAAGAACTTCTTTCCTTGAATAAGCTCTTGCATTGGAATAAATCCCGCTTCTCTCTGGAGTGAAATTTTGCTTCCCCAGCAAAGTATGGATCAGGGACTGAACAATTTGAGCGGCCTCTTTTGCATTATCAATTTCTGCGTTTACACCCTTTATATATTCTTCCCCATGAATAATGGCTTGTTCGATATGTCCAAGCGCCATTTCCCTAATTAGAAGTATCATTCTTTTTCGAAGACCACTTTGTACGATTGGTATTCGAAGTGCAACCTGAATCAACCTCACTTGCATAATATGCAGTGAGGTAAAAACTCGGTATCCATTTTCTTTTCGCTCTGTTTTTGTAATAAATCCTATTTCTTCATACATTCGAATTGTATTTGGGTGAACCCCTATGACTGCTGCCACCTGACTCGTTGAATAGCTCTTCAAATAAAATACACCACCCCTTGATAAACCTTTATAAATAGTTTGCCGTAATGGACTGTCTACAATTTATTAAGTCCTCTGGCTTTCCTTCAAAAATAATTGTTCCACCTTTATGTCCACCTTCTAACCCCACATCAATGATCCAATCCGCATTTCTAATAATATCCAAGTGATGTTCAATTACAATCACTGTATTTCCTCGATCAACAAGTTTTTGTATGAGCTTTAAAATTAATTCTATATCTGCCATATGCAGTCCCGTTGTTGGTTCATCTAGGATATAGATATTACCTTTCTTTTGAAGTTCTTTGGCTAATTTTAGCCGTTGACACTCACCACCTGACAATGTATCAAGTGATTGTCCTAAACGCATATAATGCAAACCAACTTGATTTAGGTACATGATCTTGCGATTAATCTCTCCCTCTAGAAAAAATTCTGATGCTTCTTGTATTGTCATGTCTAATATATCCACAATTGTCTTTCCTTGATACGTATATTGGTAAACTTCCTGTTTATAACGCTTTCCTTGACACACCTCACAGATAGTCTCAACACTCGTCATAAATACTAAGTCATTTTCAATTGTTCCTCGTCCATTACACTCTTCACAAGCACCTTGCGAATTGTAACTAAATATACTGCTGTCAACTCCATTATGAGTTGCAAAAAGTTTGCGAATTCCATCCATAATTCCAGTATAGGTTGCTGGGTTTGACCTAAGGTTTGCTCCAACGGGTGATTGATCAATCACGATGGCTTGATCAAATTCTTTTGCGAACACCTGATTCACAAGCGTTGATTTTCCAGATCCAGCAACTCCCGATATAACCGTGAAAATACCCTTTGGAATTCGTAGTGACACCCCTTTTAGATTATGAAGCGAACTTTTTGACGTTTCGTAAAACTCATTGCTAACCCGTACATTTTGTTTTATTGGCATTTTTCGAAGTAAAAACTGTCCCGTCAAAGTATCCGACTCTAGCAACTGTTCATAAGTTCCTTCGAAAACAATTTTCCCACCACTAGACCCGGCTTTTGGACCCATAT
>CAZWNX010000072.1:8347-9483 GCA_964635395.1 uncultured Lachnospiraceae bacterium | reverse complement strand
CAAGGTTTGATAAAGGCTCATCCATAAGGAATACTTTAGGATTACGAACAATTGCACGTCCCATAGCAACACGCTGTCTTTGTCCACCGGATAAAGCTTTTGGCTTTCTGTCAAGAAGTGGAGTTAAGTCTAAGATCTTAGCTGCTTCATTAACCATTTTATCGATTTCATCTTTAGGAACTTTTCTAAGTTTAAGACCAAACGCCATATTGTCACGTACAGTCATATGAGGATATAACGCATAGTTTTGGAATACCATCGCGATATCTCTGTCTTTTGGTTCGATATCATTTACTATTTTATCACCGATTCTTAATTCTCCTGAAGAGATATCTTCAAGTCCAGCAATCATACGAAGTGTCGTAGATTTACCACATCCTGAAGGTCCTACGAAAATAATAAATTCTTGATCCGAAATTTCAAGGTTGAAGTCTTTAACTGCTTCAAAACCATTTGAATATACTTTGCAAATGTTTTTCAAAGATAAACTTGCCATTTTGTTTCCTCCTAAAATTACTTTTTGTAATGTATTTTCACTACTTATTGATAGAGTTAGTATATCGGAAAGGCTCTTTATTTTCCATGCCGATATTACACAAATATTTTACTGATTCCTATGCATGTTGTACAACCGCCCAAAACAGCTATATATTATCACTTTCATCCGTTGTTTCTGGCTCCATTTTCTTGAATATTTTGACCATAAAGAACGCATTTGAATATGCAACTAACGAGGCCCCACCAAAAAAGCAAAGCGGGAACCACTTTAAATCAAACCATAATAAAAGTGCTGGTATCAAAGCAAATATTAACATTAGTATGGTTTTAGGAAACGATGATACACTCAACAAAAACGCATTTAACATTGTATTTTTGATTGTATTATCAAATCTTGCCAGAAGCGGAAATACGTATAAGGTCATCATCGCCATTGTAAATGCCAGCATACACACAATTACGAAAATGACTTTCGCATACATCTGTGTGTTACTCGCTAGAAGATATGCGTTGAGTCCCAAGACACCCGCTACAGATAAAATAATTAGCCAGATCAATGTTGCCTGCTTAAAATTACTTTTAAATGCTTTGAAAAAATCTTTGGTCACATAACCCTCTTCATTTCGAACTAACTTCAT
>CAZWNX010000072.1:0-8247 GCA_964635395.1 uncultured Lachnospiraceae bacterium | reverse complement strand
CCATGCTTTAATTCTGCGATTGCTTCATCTTTTGTTGACTTCTTTTTAAATGGACGCTCATTAATCAGTCCTGTCATTGTATCCGACACCTGCAAAATCATCTCAAGAATAGTCATTTCATGACCCTTTAATCCAAGTGGGTACCCCGAACCATTTAATCGTTCATGGTGACGCATCGCGATCTTTACGATTTCCTCATCCATTCGATTTAATAGGGTTTTCTGCGCAAGTTCAATATGCGTCCTTACGATTTCTGTCTCTTTAACATTTAACTTTCTTGCAGATTCAATTAACTCACTTGGAATCGATAACATCCCAATGTCATGAATGAGTGCTGCATAAAAGAGTTTTTCAATTTCTTTTTCTTTGATCCCCAAATGTTGGGCGATTTTTTGTGCCACAAAAATACTTGTGACACTATCGATGACTTTTATCTCACTACGAAAACTAAGACAATACATAACCATTTCAATATATCTTTTTTTCTCAAAATTGGTGAACATGATATAATCCATCAATTCATCCATCTGCTTTTCATATTCTTCCGATTCAAGCATTTTTAAAATACCATGTTCTTCATTTGCATTATGGAATAAACGAAGTGCTTCCTCCGAAAATTTTTTGTCAGCAAATTTGTAAAATTCTTCTATTTTAAAATCTTGCTTCAAAGCCGAATAGTAAATATCAATTTTCTCAGCCAAATTTAGAAGCTGAGCAACTTCAAGAAATTCATACGTCATGTTCTGGGTCATCGAATAATCTACATGATGATACAAAACCACTTTTGCCTTGTTTTCCATTGGCGTCAAATACTTTAGGAACAAGTACCCATATATGGAATGCTGCATCGTTATCTTTGTTTCAAAAATCAGCAAATCATTTATATTCTCTGTCTTATATGCCCCAATATCATGTAACGTAGCAAGCATCACAAACTCAGCAAGTTCAAACTTTTCAAACTTGCCCTGTGTCTCCAACATTTTATATAGAATATATCCTGTTCTTGAACCATGCTTCATTAATCTTTTATCAATTAATTTGAGTGTATCTCTGACTAAAAGAAAAATGTTTTTGCTACTGATAAAATCCATGTCAATCCCCCCATTAAGGCAATAGTATCACAGCTTTATCGGAAACTCAATCTAAAACACATGTTGCATCGGTGTATAGCGTATCCCGTCAGACTCTTTTTCCAAATCCATATCTAAAAACCCATATTTATGATAAAAGCCCACTGCATAAGGAGAAGAATTTACAGTAACCTTATATTCACCCATCTCTGTTTTCATATAATGTTCTAAGTAATGAATTAACTTTGTTCCAATACCCTTTTTGTGATACTCTTCATCAACAAATAACAGTGAAATGTGTGTACAACTCCGTAGGCTAATAACACCAACAATTTTTCTTTTATACACTGCCACAAAAACTTGATACTCTCCTTTTAAAAAAAGTTTATGCAAAACCTGGTCTGTTATAAAATCCTGAAAACTTCGAACTCCAATAACAGAATAATCTTCTGCTTCAAACTTCAAAAAGGTTTTCCACACAAGTTCCATAACACTTTCCCACTCTGATGTATTTGCAGGACGAATTATCAAATCTTCCATACTAAATATTGCTCCTTAATAGAATTAGCCACACGTCATAAAACGCGTGGCCTTTCTTTCATAATAAACAACAAACATACCAAACAAAGAACTTTCTATTTAAATAAGCCTTTAAAGAAATCTCCAATTGCAGTTCCTACTTCTTTGAAGAAATCTCCAACAGATTGGAAAAATCCAGCCTCATCCAAATGATTTACAAAATCATCACCAAATTTTTCGTATAAGTCTGCTGCCTGATCTACTAATTTGTTAGGATCAAGTCCCAATGCTTTAATTTTAAGCATTAAATCAACAATTTGCTGAATCTCTTCGTCACCAAGAGTTACTCCAAATTTCTCTTCACCCTCTTTAATTGCTTTGCGAATATCATCTTCATTCTCTAGCTCTCCAGTAGCAATCTTTGCTTTGATAAATGCAACCAATGCTTCTACCTCTTCTGGACTAGCACTTTTGGTAGCAATTGAACCCGTTGTAACAAGTTCGTTTAGGGCTGTGTCTAAGGTAGCCTCCGGAACAACCGTTCCACTCATAACCTCATATGCTTTAATCGCTCCAATGAGTGCTGCTGTACCCGAAATTTCACTTGGTCCAACAACCAACACATCTGCATCTGATACACCAGCTGTTAATAAAGCATTGCGATACATTCCTGTTGTACAGTAATTAATATTTTTTGTTGTTACTAACACTCCATGACCCGCTTCTTTGGGTGTAATCATAACACTTGATAAGGATTTCGTTCCAATCACAGATGGGCTAATATATGCATCAAGATAATGATGTTCCATGTCGTTTGTAATCGAAATCACCTGATAATTTGGTAAATCTGCAACGGTTATTCCCATCAAACCAAGCACTGTTGCTTGCTGATCCGGTGTTAAATTTGCTCCCAATGCCAAAATTGGTTTTCCCGTTGTCACTGCCGCTGTTGTTGTTACTGCATTTGCTGAAACAACGGTTGCTGCTGGCGCCTGTGGATCTTGTTCTACAACATTCACAACTTCTGTTTTTGCCTCTTGAGCAAATACCTGCATAGACATAAACAGTGTCATAAGTGCTGTCAAAATAACTGACTGCAATACTTTCTTCATAACGTTTCCTCCTGATAACTCTTCTTTCCATTAGAATCTAAATAGCACTTGTTAGCTCATATAGAAAGAAATCCAATTTTGCAAATCGCTTAATAGCGCTTCGCCTTGTTCACCTTGTAGCACATCGTGCTGTAATGTATGATATACTTTCTTTTGAACTTTTGTCAATCCGGCTTCTAACAAGTCATCGTACAAATTTTGAATCATCACTCCACGATTACCCGTCAGATCTTCTTCACTTGAGATTATTAGAATTGGTAACTTTTTAGGAATAAGCGCTTCCAAATCCGCTTCCTTATATCTTTTTACAAGTTCAACAATCGCCAAATGTGCATTCACAGAAAGTTCTAAAAAAAGTGCTTCATTATAGATACGTTTCAACTCTTCCTTTTTATGGCTTTGTGAATCGCTTTTTTCTAAAACTGAAATACTCTTTGCATGTTGCCCCTTAATGACACCCGCTATTTTGGACTTAACAATCGCTGCGAGATCACAAATCTTGCCATAATCCGTAGGCGAAACCAAAATTGCCCCCTCTATTCCCGTTGCATAACGAAGTAAATAATTTCTTAAAATTAGTTCTCCAAGACCAAATCCCAACATAATAATTGGCACACCGGGATACTCTTTCTCAATGGTTTTCTTCAGTCTGTGGACATCGCGTACCAACACTGTCGCCGGATCCTGTGCACAAAAATAGCCACTACTTTCAGGCGTTGCACTTCTCCCATGCCCTAAATGATCATTTCCAACGACCAAAATATTGTTCTTCGCTAAGAATACAGCAACCTCTTCATAGTCTTGTAGTTGTTTGCCCGCATCATGAATCAGTTGCACAATTAACTCTGGACGATTTGATAACGGTACCCATTTACATGCATACAGTTTCGTAATTTCATCCCGCGAATCGAACAATAACTCTTCCTTTTTCACCATTAAATTGACCATCTGATATCCCCCTTAGCAAATAATCTTTGGATTTTAGCAAATACTTGCTCCACTCGGCATTTCTTTCTCCGGTGTCATGAGTGCCAACACTCCATCTTGATCTTCTGCGCACAAAAGCATTCCCTCTGACAATACACCTGCCAAGGTCACAGGTTTTAAGTTTAGTAAAACCATTACTTTTTTACCCACCATTTCCTGCGCACTGTAATGCGCCTTTATTCCGGACACAATTTGCTTTGTCTGATTTCCAACTTTTACTTGTGAGCAAAGTAATTTCTTACTTTTCTTGACTTCCTCACAGGCAATAATTTCCCCTACAACAAATTGAAGCTTATCAAAATCATCATACAAAATTTCGTCTTTTAGCTCTACTACCAATTCATCTTGATCCTTGGCTTGATTGGAGTCCGTCTGTTCAGCATCACTTGTTGAAGAATCTCCTTGTTCAAGTACTCTGCTTGCAAACATTTCCTCTACTTTTGGAAGAACTTCATTGATGTCTAGTCTAGTAAATAGTATTTCTGGAGAATCCGTCACCTTTACTCCATTTTCAAATAGCCCAAACGTCTTGCTCTCTTCCAATGTTCGAAGCGTTCCGCCGAGCATCGTTGCAATTTTAACGGATGTCTTTGGCATAAATGGCTCTAACAAGGAAGCTCCAATCATAATTCCTTCTGTCAAATGGTACAATACCGTCTGTAAGCGTTCCGCCTGTGCTGGGTCTTTCGCAAGAATCCATGGCTGTGTTTCATCTATATATTTATTACATCTTTTAAATAAGGTGAAAATTTCTGTAATTGCATCTGCAACACGGAGCTCATCCATCTTTTTTGATACTTTGTCGCAAACACTAATTGCTAGATCACTCAGTTCCTGATCAAAATCCGAATACACTTCTCGATTATAGACTACTCCATCAAAATACTTATTCGTCATAGAAATGGTTCGATTCACAAGATTTCCAAGTGTATTTGCTAAATCCGAATTGATTCTTTCAACAAGTAGTTCCCATGAAATCACACCATCATTTTCATATGGCATTTCATGCAATACAAAATAGCGAACTGCGTCTACTCCAAAAAACGATACTAAATCATCGGCATAAATCACATTTCCCTTTGATTTACTCATCTTTCCATCTCCTTGTAATAACCAAGGATGTCCAAACACTTGCTTTGGAAGTTCTTCTCCAAGTGCCATCAAGAATATTGGCCAATATATCGTATGAAAACGAATAATATCTTTTCCTATCAGATGAAGGTCTGCTGGCCATAAATCGCGGTATTGCTGCGAATGGTTTTGCTCACTATCATATCCAATTCCTGTAATATAGTTTGTTAAAGCATCTAACCAAACATAAACCACATGTCTTTCATCAAAGGAAACCGGTATCCCCCATTTAAAACTTGTCCTAGACACACATAAGTCCTGCAACCCAGGAAGTAAAAAATTATTCATCATTTCGTTTTTACGGGACACTGGCTGAATAAATTCTGGATGTGCATTAATATGTTCAATTAATCGATCGGCATACTTACTCATTTTGAAAAAGTAAGCTTCTTCTTTGGCAGGTTTTACTTCCCTGTTACAATCTGGACATTTACCATCCACTAATTGACCCTGCGTCCAAAAAGATTCGCACGGGGTGCAATAAAGCCCTTCATAAGAACCCTTGTAGATATCTCCCTGATCGTATAGCTTTTTAAATATATTCTGAACCTGTTTTTCATGCAGATCGTCTGTTGTACGAATGAAATGATCATAAGAAGTGTCCATCAAATCCCATAAATCTCGAATGGTCTTCGCCACATCATCCACATACTCTTTGGGCGTAATATTCGCCTGCTCAGCTTTCAATTCAATCTTCTGCCCATGCTCGTCTGTTCCCGTCTGAAAAAACACCTGATATCCCTGTTTTCTTTTATATCTGGCAATACTATCCGCTAATACGATTTCATAACTATTACCAATATGTGGTTTTCCAGATGTATAGGCAATTGCCGTAGTAATGTAATAGTTTCCTTTACTCATTGGTTCCTCCTCGTACTTTCATAAAGAAAGTATTTAATTTGCTTAATGATTTTTCTAATACTTCTTTCTCTTGTTCCGTTAAGTCTGCAATTACAGACTGAATCATTCGATCGTGAAACTCTTTGTGATGATAATATGCTTTTACACCTTTTTCGGATAGAGAAACAAGCACAACTCTGCGATCTTCCTCACTTCTCACGCGGATTACATATCCCTTTTTCACAAGCGAGTTGACAGAAATTGTCAACGTCCCCATGGTGACTTGCAATGTTTTTGATACAGAAGACATGTTTTTAACCGCATTAACCCCAATTGCTTCAATAACGTGCATATCATTTGCTGTGACATCCGTGTAAGCATCCGTACGCATGGCTTTTTCTTCAATTGCATTGATATTATGAAATAAACCAACAAATAATTCATTTAATGTATCTTGAATTTCCATGCTACTTCCTCTCTATGTGATTGATCACACCCATCGTCCTTCACAGAATTGTCATAATATTATATTACATTTTCTGGGATTTTACAATCTTGCTCGTAAATGACCTATATTTCTGATTAAAACAGATACACTTCCATCTTGATTGGTGATGAATTCCACTTTCCCCGGATTCTGATAGTCTGCCATTGGAATCTTAATTTCAATTCCAGAATCCGTCGTTAATACCTGTGTCTGGTACTTTTTAACAGTACCCTCATTCTTAGGAGAAACCTCCTGTTTCACTAGGTCATATTGTTCTATTTTATCTTGAAAGGCTGTTTTCATTGCCACATTTTCCTGAAATAACTTTTCTGCAAGATCTTCCACAATAAAACCACCTTGCTCGATAAGCTCTTGCCCAATAATTTCTTTTGCACGAAGTGCCTCTTCATAGCGCTTATCATCCTGCACAAATTCCTCTTGAACATGATCAACCGCTTTTACCACACAGGACAATTTTGATTTGTGAGACATATTCCCGTGGCATTTTAAGAAAAGTTGTGAAAAATAATTCAGTTTTTCTCCATTTACCTCATATTTCTTCTCAATCAGAAAAATCTTGTAATCATTCAAACGAATGACCGCTGCCTCTGTCAAGCGTTGCTTCTCAGAAGGTAAAATCGCTTTATGGCGAATAATCTGATTGGCATTCCCTTCTTCACTCTGCGCAGTTCTATGTGTGTAAGATTCCTTATAATTCATTTTCAAAATTCCAAGGTAGGTGATTTCATCACAACGAAACTGCACAATAAAAAGGTCTGCTGATGGTATGTCCACATTTGTATTCATGATTGTATATAGACCGTTTGCTAAATCCTTGCTAATCTCTACAAAATGCTCTTTTGCGTACTGAATCATCATGTGATATACTTGTGATTCTTGTTGATAAAAATCACATTCTTTGACATCATCCTTTGACATAATGTTGGATATATGTTCTTTCAAAAAATCTGCCAGTTCAGATCCAAACTCCAAAGGAGTATCTGACAATGCCGGCAAACCAGACAGTGCGTCTAGTATATGTACAATTACTTTTTCAATTCGAATCGCTTCTTTTCTCACTGCTTTATCAACCTCTTCTTTACAAAAAAAAACACCTATACTATAATTCCCTCAAAGGAAGGCGTAAAATGGCACACTTAATTTTTAGTATTAATACTACATTACCTATTTTTCTCACCATGCTTGTGGGATATTTATTAAAAAAGAAAAATATTATTACCCCAAGCTTCATTGACTCCGCAAACAACCTAAACTATAAAATCACATTACCTGCACTACTTTTTTTAGATTTATATCAGATTGATATTGTACGCGTATGGGACACAAAGTACGTGCTTTTTTGTTTTATTGTAACATTAATTTCAATCGCTGTCATTTCTCTTTTTGGAATCCTCTTCTTTCGAAAAAAAGAGTATCTTGGAGAATTTATTCAGGCTTCCTACCGTGGAAGTGCTGCCGTGTTAGGAATTGCATTTATCCATAGCATCTATACAGATTCTGCAATGGGTCCATTAATGGTCATTGCCTCTGTTCCTATGTACAATGTATTTGCAATCCTAATCTTATCCCTTACCAGTCCAAATAATCAAAAATCCAATCATAACCCCTTTCTTTTGGCATTGAAAGAGATTGTCACCAGTCCTATTATTTTTGCCATTGTTTTGGGCGTTGTTTTTTCATTGCTCAAACCCACACTTCCAATTATTGCAACCCAGACACTTCAGTTTTTTGCCCGCATTGCAACTCCTCTGGCACTGATTTCTCTAGGTGGTGGTTTTGAAGGCAAAAAGGCAATACACAAGCTAAAACCGACCATCCTTGCAACGTTTCTAAAACTGATCGCATTTCCCCTATTATTCCTGCCAATTGCTTATCTGATGGGCTTTCGCGATGAGAAGATGGTGGCTATTTTAATTATGCTTGGAGCACCTACAACTGCTAGCTGCTATATCATGTCTAGAAACTTTCAACACGATGGCGTCTTATCTTCAAGTGCCATTGTTGCCACCACTTTTTTCAGTTCAATTACACTTACTTTTTGGTTGTTTATCCTTCGATTTTATGGGATAATCTAAGCAAA
>CAZWNX010000071.1:4364-9797 GCA_964635395.1 uncultured Lachnospiraceae bacterium | reverse complement strand
TATTATGTCAGCACGCTTCATAGCGCTTGTATAACATCTTTTTGTAAAACAATTATAGTTTTCTTTTCTCACTGCATCAGCAATTGCCCTATAACTTAATGCAGCTGCAACAAGTGGCATTCTCGCGTTCTTATGAAAAGACCTAATCCATGCTTCATAATATTCATAATATCGGTCAGCTACTCCTGCAAGTTCTTCCCACAAATCGATGAATCCACTAGGAATATCCACTAAAACATCTGCTCCAAGATGTGCTAATACTTCCAAATCACTTCTACGAATCTTATATTTCACCAGATAATCTTGTGGAAGATACACTCTATTCCTAGTTCTAAGATCTTCCCCAACATCTCTTAATATATTGGTAATCTGCATCGCAATTCCCAAATTCTCACAATCTCCCATTAGTTCTTGATTATGCGCTGTTTCTATATCGATTGCAATAATTGGAAGTAGCATTGTTCCAACTGAGCCAGCCACTAGACGACTATACTCAATCAAATCATCAAGGGTTTCAAGATCTTTAAAATCAACATCTTTTCTCTGCCCATTGATTTGCTGAATAAATGGTTGCATTGGTATCTGATATTTTTTCACAGCGTCTTGAAACGCTTCCCACCAAGATAGGGAAAACACCGATTGCGCGATTTCCAAATCCGATTGCTCTAAGTTTCTATACAAAGAATTGACAGCGAACTCTAGTGCAAGTAATGCTCGCAAAACCTCTTGCTTTAACTCACCAAAAGGATCATTATCCACAACATCATCTGCATATCTACAAAAAGCATACACTGCCGCAACACACTCAAAGCGCTCCTTAGGCAGATTACTAAATGCTTGATAAAAGCTAGCCGCTTTATCCTTCATAATCTCCTGAGCAACTTCATATGAAATTGATAAAGAATCCTTATTTTTACTAATCATCACGAAAAACTGTCCTCCGGTTCATCTCTCCTTAATTCTTCTGCGCAAATCCGTCCACTTTCTAATACAATTGGGACCCCCGCTCCTGGATGGGTACTACTTCCGGTGAAGTACAGCCCCTCACAATTCATACATTTTGCCTGTGGTCTTAAGTGATTGCTTTGTTTTAACGTCGGTTGTAGTCCAAATGTCGCTCCCCTATATGCGTTAAATTCAGCCTCAAAGTTCTTAGGCGTAAAGATTTTTTCAACTTCTATACTATCCTTTATTGTATCAAGTCCAGGAATTTGTTCTAATGTAGCAATTGCCTTCTCTCGATATTCTGCCACAGTTTCATCATTCCACTCATATTGTGATGTTACGATTTCTGAAACGGGGATTAATACATAAAAGCTGGACTTTCCAACTGGTGCCATAGATGGGTCAACCCTTGAAGGAATATGCAAGTAAATAGATGGATCTTTTATTTTTCTTCCATCAAAAATACTCTCCAGATTATCATCTAGATCCTCTGAAATGATAAACGTATGCGTCGCCAAATCTTCAAAAGTCCCTTTTACACCCCAATAAAACACCAGGCAAGAACATGAATAATCCATTTCATCTACATGCTTCTGAGTGTATTTTCCCTTCACCTTTGGCTCGTCAATTAGTTTTGTCATTGCATAGGGAAAGTCTGCATTACAAACCACATAGGACGTTTGTACTTGCTTTTCACCCACTACAAGCCCCTCAACTTTTTGGTTCTTGGTAACTATTTTATGAACTGGTGAATTATAGTGAATCGTTCCACCAAGTTCTTCAAATAATCTCGCCATTTGCGTCGCCATTGTATGCATTCCGCCATCTATAAACCAAACTCCATATAATAACTCAATCATTGGAATTATATTATATAAAGAAGGACCCTTTTTAGGTGACACTCCTATATAAAGAGTTTGAAAACTCAGCATCTGCTGCAAATCTTTGTCTGGCATAAACGAAGCCATCATATGATCCGCACTGTCAAATGTCTTCAATTTGAGTGCTTGCCTAATCATGTTTGGTTTTAGTATTTCTGAAGATTTTCGAAATGGTTTTGATATAAAGTATTCTAGTGCTACTTGGTAACGTTTATATATTTCGTCGATATAACTTAAAAATCCTTTTGCATTTTCAGGTCCTTTTTGCTCAACTAATTTCATTAACTCTACTAAGTCCGAACTTAGTTTATAGTGCCTGAATGGTTTCGCCTTAAAATACACCTCATACATTGGGTCTAATTTTGTCATAGGTATATAATCATCTGGGTCTTTACCTGCCAATTCAAATATTTCACGATAAACGGAAGGCATCATAACTAAAGTTGGACCAACATCAAATGTGTGCCCATTTTCTTTCAGCTGATGCATTTTCCCTCCAGGAATACTTTCTTTTTCATATATTTCTACTTGGTATCCTGCATTTTGTAAACGTATTGCAGCAGATAAACCGCCCATTCCCGCTCCTATTACAGACACTTTTTTGCCCATCAAATCATTCCCCTCTCAAATTAAACTATATTTCTCATTATACCCTTTTATTGGTTATTTGGCTAATAATTTTTGATAAGAATGGTCTACTAAAAAGGCTCCTAGTGGTGCTGTAATCAAGATTGATAGAACTGCTACTGTTAACACGATATTCCCACATTCAAGTCCCATACTTAATGGAATGGCACCAATTGCTGCCTGTACAGTTGCCTTGGGCATATAGGAGAAAACGCAGAACAGCTTTTCCTTTGAATTTAGATTTGTTTTGATTAGGCAAGTTAGGACTCCAATCATTCGGAATACGAGTGCCACAAAAACAAGGATTACAACAAGTACTCCTGCTTTTATCACATAGGATAAATCAAGTGTTGCTCCAACTAAAACAAATAAAATGATTTCCGCTCCAATCCATAGTTTGTTATATTTTATGGAAAGTCTTTTGGCAAGTTCATCATATTTACTAAAAATCATAATTCCCATGCTCATAATTGCAAGTAATCCTGACATTGGTACAATTGAATCAAGCTGATTTTGTAGCTCGATTAACAAAAAGGATATACTCAGCATAATGACTAATTTGACTGTATCTCTAATATGCACCTTTTTAAAGAACCAGATGAGTGCTCCACCCACTAAAAATCCCATTAGAATTCCCAATAGAATGGATATTGGAATTTCAGCAAATCCCATCGCATCTATTTTCTCCCCTTTTGCCAAAGAAATGAGGGCCGTAAATATTATAATGACAAATACATCATCTGCAGATGCACCTGCAAGAATTAGCTGGGGTATTCGCTTTTCACTCCCATACCCTTGTTCTAAAGCACGAATCATTCTAGGAACAATAACAGCTGGTGAAACCGCTGCGATAACACTCCCCATTATTGCTGCTTCCAAATACGTAATATGAAGTAACCTAGGTGCAAGTAATAATGTTCCCAAAATTTCAAAACATGCAGGAACAAAACACATTAAAATTGCTGGACGACCAATTTTTTTCAAATCTTTTAAGTCTAATGACAAACCTGCTCTTGTCAAAATAATAATGAGGGCCAATTGTCTAAGATCTGGTGATATGCCAAGTATTGTTTTGTCTATCAACCCCAGAAGATGGGGACCTAGCAAAACTCCAGTCAATATCATCCCGATTAATTGCGGTAATTTGAGCGACTGAAATAATTTCCCTAATAATAAACCAACTAAAAATATTAAAGCTAAACTTGTAAGCATGCCTTCTTCCTCCATTAAAAAAACTGACAACTTCTGCGTGTCTTGCAGAAGTCATCAGCACATGTGCGGTTCTGGTAATAACCAAGGGAGACCATCATTCCCTAGAAAATAGGCTACCATATTCATTTACAATTTGCAATAAGTAAGCTCACTTTTGCTTTTCATTTATTCTTAACGATTTCAAACTGTCTCATTGATAGACCTCATCCCTATTCCAAAATAGAACCATATCCCCGTTATCACTGTTGCTACTACATCTGCGATTGGAACTGCAATTAATATTCCACTCAATCCCCAATAATGGGAAAACAATAAAATAAATGGAATTAGGAACAATCCCTGTCTTGTTAATGTCAAAAACATTGCAACTTTTGGGCGCCCCGTCGCTTGAAAGAAATTTGCTCCAAGCATTTGAAACCCAGTAATTGGTAAACACAAAAACCAAATTTGCACGGCATGGCTTCCAAACTCAAGCAATTGACTGTCACGATTAAAAAATCCAACCATCTGCACCGCAAAGAATCTGGTTGCAATCCACCCGATTGAAACAATTAAAGTTGCAACAATCATCGCAAGTTTCTCCGCCTCTTTAATTCGATTATACTTTTTTGCTCCAAAATTGTAACTAATAATTGGCTGAACTCCCTGATTAAGACCAATAATTGGCATATAGATAATCGTCTGAATGCTATTAATAATACCCATCCCTGAAACTGCTACATCACCCCCATACGCCCATAAATATCTGTTCAATATTGCATTTAAAATACTTCCACTTACTTGCATCAAGCAACCTGGAATTCCAAATCCAACAATACTCTTTAAGATTGAAAAACGAATTCTTATTTTTTTTATCTGAATATGATACTTATTCTTTTTATTAAAAAAGTATGCCAAGATCCATGTCAATGAAATTGCCTGTGAAAAAATCGTTGCTAATGCGGCGCCCTCCATACCCATTTTAAATCCAAAAATGAGGATTGGATCCAATACAATATTGATTCCAGCGCCTACAAACATCGTTATCATTGCCAAATTGGGTTTTCCATCCGCTCTTAAAAAATTGTTCATACCTAATCCAACCACTTGAAAAATCGCCCCAAAGAATATGACTCTCATGTACTTAGTCGCAAATGGTAATACAGCCTCACTTGCTCCGAAAACTTGTAAAAGCGGTTTTAGAAAAATTTGCCCAAATACCATAAATAGGAATCCACTAATAACTAAAAAAGCGAAAGCGTTTTCTAGAACTGCTTGTGCCTCCTCCTCTTTTTTTGAACCTAATTTAATCGAAAAAAGAGTGGCTCCTCCAACTCCGAAGAGAATACCAATGGATAATAAAATAATCATAATCGGAAATCCAATTGTAATCCCAGCGAGACCATTTGCACCTAAATCCTTTGCGTTCCCAATGAAAAATCGATCCACAATATTATAGAATGCGTTTACCATCATTCCAATCATAGCAGGAAGTGAAAATCTCATTAGTAGTTGTGGTATTTTGTCAATCCCTAACGGATTCTCCCTTGTTTTTTCTTGTATCGTTTGACCCTGTAAATTCTTTGCATCCATCTTCGTCACCGTTCCCGTGCACACTTTCATTTCTAGCTACACTATCCATTATCTATTGTGCTATTCTAGAGAATCCATATTCATTTGTCAAATACTATTACAAATCACATAATCTTCTATCGTGTGAAATACTCTATTGCCAATCTCATCACAATACATTATTATTTTCATACATTGATCTAACAAAACGATTGGA
>CAZWNX010000071.1:0-4264 GCA_964635395.1 uncultured Lachnospiraceae bacterium | reverse complement strand
TACAGCCTCTATAACAGTACCAAATGGGCCGTTGAAGGATTATCGGATGCTCTTGCATTTGAGTTAGCACCTTTCCATGTTCGAGTTAAACTATTTGAACCAGGAATTATCAAAACAAATTTCTATGGAAATTCCATGCTTCTGCCTAATTCAGAACGGATTAGTGATTATGCTGAACAGTTTGATAAGGCCGTGAAGAATTCTCAAAAATTCGAAAAAAATGCCTCCCACCCTGACGAAATTGCAATTGGTATCTACAAAGCGGCAAATGACAAAAGCTCTCGCTTAAGATATCACAAAGGTAAAAATGCTTTTACTTTGTTATTCCTAAGGAAAGCTCTTCCAGATTGTATGTTCCGAACAATTATTCGAAATTTTATGATGCATTAATCGTCTTTTTCTTTTTCGGTTTTGGAACCAACACATGTGGCTCGAGAGTATGTATTACATCTCGGGCTTTTTGTATATTATCTGTATCCAAAATATAGTGCTCTTTTGCTCCTTGATAGGGAACTCCTGTTTCGCTATCAAGCATTAATTCCTTTATGCTGTCATGCATTTTCACAAATACAATATTGTCACAGAGCAAAAGAATCGGCTTGTCATTTACATAAATCATGTATTCTCCAAACATTTTTCGAAATCGAATGTCTCCAACTCCCTCAATTTGTTCACAAACATATTCTACATATTCTTTTGTAGTTGCCATACCTATCTCCCATCTTTTTCTTTACACTTATTTCGTTTATTCTGATACATTTGCTCATCTGCTTTTGCTAATAAACTCTCATATGTATTTGATTCTCCATTTTCATAGTGTGCTACTCCAATGCTCATCTCAATCGAATAGGGATTTGCATTACTATCATTCATCTTTCGTAGGTTCTTGCAGATTCTATCCATTACCACTTTTGCGGTGTCGCGTTTATCGGTTTCAATTAGAAGTATAAATTCATCACCGCCAATGCGATAAATTGAATCTGACTGTTTAATACTTTTACTTAATACATTCGAAATCATACGAAGCGCTTTGTCACCTTCTACATGTCCATATTTGTCATTAATCTTCTTAAAATCATCTAAATCAATAAGAATCATGGAAAAGGGTTGCTGCTGTCGTATTTTATATGAGATCCTAGTTTCTAAACTTGCACGCATATAAAGTCCTGTCAAATCATCCCGTTTTAGCTCTTCTCTCTCAATTAAAATGTAGGCCGCCAATGTAACAATTGCCATCATTGGCCAAATCAGGGTAAGTCCATAACAATGCATTTGAACAATTGCACCAATGGATGGAAATATTCCAAGTGCAAAAATCACTTTATAAAGTCTTGCATGAATTACACGAATATATTTTTGAAGCGAAATAATATATGCCCAATACGTCACGCAATTCAATATCATAATGACCCATGAGCCAACATGTCGAACATAGTGATTCTCTGGTGTAACACTAAAAATAAATCCGTTGAATAAATTGATGATTACCAAGATAACCACAACCATATTTAGACACAGATAAATAATCCGTCTTTTTTTCTTTTTTTCACTTTCTTGAATAATATTCTCATCAAAATACATCAGCCATAAACTAATTGGAATTAATGTAATTGCATAGAACAATGAATTGATAACCACATTCCCATAACGATAGATTGTTCCCATTTTTCCGTCAACTAACCATGATAATATTTCAATTCCTTGGATGATAATCAACAATACTACAACTGTATTATAAATCTTTGATGTTTTTGTTTTTTTCATAACAGAGTCTTTAACATCAAAAAGCAAAAAAGCCAATACAAGTATTGCATATAGATTTAATTCAATTTGTCTAATGAACATGTTTATACCTGCCTATTAAAATATGTTTTTATCCCACTTATCTTCAATCTGATGCACTTCTAGTGGTTTGTAGAACAAATACCCCTGTAATTCTTCACACCCCATATTTTCAAGCTGATCAAACTGCTCTTCCGTTTCAACACCTTCTGCAATAATCTTCATTCGATTTACCTTTGCAACAAAAATCATCATTTGAACAATTGATTTTGAGTAAATATCCTGATCAATATAATCAATGAGCTCTTTTGCTATTTTAACACGACTAATTGGCAAATGCTTAAGGTAATAAAGGGATGAGTATCCTGTTCCAAAGTCATCAATTGCAATTGATACTTCCATCTTACTAAGTTCAATCAAAACATCCTGTATTGCTTTGTTGGATTCAAGCTGAATATTTTCAGTTATTTCAATTTCAAATCGATTATAAGGTATTTCATTCTCATCCAAAATTCTGATAAGATTTTTTGCAAAATTATCGTCCAACAATTGTTTGCTTGATATATTGACTGCCATTCGAATATCTGTACGATAATTTTTTCTCCATTGAGATAACTGCTTTGCTGCCTTTTCCATAATCCAATATCCTAACGGGATAATAATCCCCGTTTCTTCTGTCAAAGGAATAAAGTCAATTGGCATAATATCCCGATCTTTGTGTCTCCATCTTATGAGTGCTTCAACGGCTATCATTTTCTTTGTTTCCGTCGAAATTTGCGGCTGATAGCAAAGTCTAAAGTCCTTGTCGTAATCTACCCTCTTAAGCAAAAGTTCTAATTTCGCATTTTCATCATATGCTTTACCTAATTCACGATCATATCTCTTAATAAAGTTGAACCCAAATTTCCTAGCATCTATCATCGCCATATCTGCATTTTTAATCAATTCTTCACTGCTTTTTGAATCTAGCGGATAACAAGATATTCCAATATTAACCGTCACATTAATAATATGATTCTCAACAAAATAATGATCATTACAATGCGCAACAATTCGTTCTCCCATTTTCATTATTTCATCATATGCTTTGGTGGTTTTAATGACCCCGACAAAAATATCTTCTCCATATGCACTCGTCAGTCCATTCTCTCTTTCAATTACTAAGTCGATTCTTTTCCCCACTTCTTGTAATGTTTTTTCTGCAATAAACTTACCATAAATGGATTTCAGATTTTTATATTTGTTTTGGTCAATATAGTATAAATAGATGTACTCATTCGAAGAACAATTTTTCACTAATCGTTCCAAGTAGTGTTCCAAATACCTGCGATTTTTCAATCCTGTGACAACATCTGTATTCATTATTTTAACGATTTCTTCTGTTCTTTCCTCAACTCTCTTCTCGAGTTCTAGAACATGCTCTTTTTCTCGTTCTAATAATACATCTTTATGAATACTATTCTGAGTATAGTTGACGAAGATGTAATACAGGAAGATTGTCGTGATTAGGATCAAAATCAACTGTGTTTGTTCGCTTTGAAAAATCAATAAAAGAATAGGAACAATCATGAACATCAATTCCTTCTTTAAATAGAACCCTTTGAAACTAATAATTTTCAAGGTCCTTGGTTGACCATCTGGCAGTTGATTGTTTTGACTTTTCAGATATCCTGCAGTTGCTAATGCAAAAAACGCACCTACATAAGCAGCGTCAATGAAATTATTAGCTTCATAATCTTGATAAAAATAGATATAGTAATAAATTATATCCACAAATGCAAACCCTATGAGACCAATTAAAATAAAAACAAAAAATATTGGTACCCTACGATTTCGAATTGAAAAAAACCAAATCAAAACTCCACCTAAAATGAGCACATCTAAAATCAGCGATCCCATTGCGACCACATCTACTAGCAACACTTTCCACTTGGCATAATTACTTTCGAATACAAATACCCAAATCAGTGCGGCTAAACAAAAAGACACCATTCCTATATCTAAAAATGCCTGCATTCGGTTCCAACGTTTCATTAAAAAATATCCCTGCACCAAAAGTGCTGCAATCATAAGCACATTTGTAAGAGAATATCCATATGTAATCACTACATTATCTTCTGGATCTACATGCAGTAACTGCGCACTAATCCCCCACATAGCATCACAGACAAACCACGCAAAAAGGGATAATGCCAATAATAATCCAGAGATTTTTGCAACTTTCTGGTTTTCTTTTAAGAAAAATCCATGGAAAATATACGCACATGCAATCAACGTTGCCATTGGTGACGTTACATCTGCCACAAAACTATTATTCAAATAAATGGCCACAAAATAAATAATATAGATTACAATACCAAGAATTGCGTACCTTTTTTTTGTCATAGAAATTCCCCATTTCATAAACATAGTCCTAAATAGTTTTATCTATATAGGACTATTATACTACAATATAATGATAAATATAGTTGTTTTTTGCACT
>CAZWNX010000070.1:3491-9848 GCA_964635395.1 uncultured Lachnospiraceae bacterium | reverse complement strand
TTTTTGCAAGCATCATTTGACAAAAAAGTCATCTTATGATAATTTATCAATAGTAATTCATGAGGGAGTAGTTTCGCACTCTGTGCGTTAATAGTCAACATCTTGGCCGAAAGGCTTGGCTACTAATGAAATAACCAGACTCATGCGTAGATGGAAAGACCACCTATGCGTGAGTTTTTTTATCGAGAAAGTATTAAAGCTTTATTCTTTTGAGAATAATAAAGGAGGAAGAGATGAAATTTTACACAATGCAAGTGGAAGAAGTATTGAAGGAAGTGAAGTCTACACAAGAGGGACTGACTCAGAATCAGGCCGACGAAAGACTCAATGAAAATGGTGAGAATAAGCTTAAAGAGGGAAAACAAACAACTCTTTTACAACGTTTCGTGGCTCAGATTAAGGACCCAATGATTATTATTTTGATTATTGCGGCAATTGTATCGGGAATTACTTCTTTTTACTCAAATGAGGGATTTACGGATGTTATTATTATATTATCGGTTGTAATAATCAATGCTATTTTAGGAGTATACCAGGAGAGTAAGGCGGAAAAGGCAATTGAGGCATTACAGAAAATGGCGGCAGCAACGAGCAAGGTGCTTCGTGATGGCGAAATCAAGATTGTTAAGTCACAGGAATTGGTTGTTGGTGATGTGATTTTACTAGAAGCTGGAGATGCAGTTCCTGCAGATGGAAGAATAATAGAGAATGCGAGCCTTCAAATAGAAGAGGCAGCATTGACGGGTGAGAGTGTCCCTGTCAACAAGGCATTGGCAATTTTAGGACAAGAAGTTGATGAGATTCCATTAGGGGATCGTAAAAATATGGTGTATATGGGAAGTACAGTTGTTTATGGACGTGGCAAAGCAGTCATTACGAATACTGGTATGACAACCGAAATGGGAAAAATAGCCGACGCTATATCAATGGCTGGTGAGAACCAGACTCCATTGCAAAAAAAATTAGCTGGGCTTAGCAAAACCTTAAGTTACTTAGTTCTTGGCGTATGTGTCTTTATTTTTATTTTCAGTTTATTAAGAGCAGAAACCTTAGATGTGAAAGTTGTGTTAAATACATTTATGATTGCAGTATCTTTAGCGGTAGCGGCAATTCCAGAAGGATTGGCAATGGTGGTTACAGTAGTACTATCCATTGGCGTAACAAATATGTCTAAGAAAAATGCAATTATTAGAAAATTGACAGCAGTGGAAACACTTGGTTGTGCCCAGATTATTTGTAGTGATAAAACTGGAACATTAACACAGAATAAAATGACGGTTGTAAAATATGTCACGACCAATGTGGAAATGCTTGCAACTGCTATGGCCCTTGCTTCTGATGCTGAGTTAACGGCAGAATTCAAGGCACAAGGAGAACCAACGGAATGTGCTTTGGTAAATTTCGCATATTCCCAGGGACTGAACAAAGATCAGCTTAAGGCGGAACAGGTACGTGTTTTAGAAGCACCATTTGATAGTCAACGTAAGATGATGAGTACGGTGCATGAGACAAAAGGTGGAATTATTCAATATACAAAAGGTGCACCGGATGAAGTTTTAAAATGCGTTACAAAGTATTTAAAGGGAAATGAAGTGTTACCTTTAAATGATGAAATTCGTCAAGAAATTATGACGGCGAATAAGGAAATGGCACAAAAGGCACTCCGTGTACTTTGCGGTGCTATGAAATACTACGATACAGTACCTGTTGACTGTGAGCCACAGACGCTAGAAAAGGATTTAATTTATATTGGGCTTACGGGAATGATTGATCCAATTCGTGAAGAGGTAAAGGATGCAATCGTAGAGTGTAAAAGCGCAGGTATAACAGCAATTATGATTACAGGTGATCATTTGGATACGGCTACAGCGATTGCAATGGATCTTGATATCATTGATTCTAAGGAGCAGGCAATCACGGGCGCTATGTTAGATCATATCAGTGATGAAGAGTTAGACAAAACGATTGATCGTTACCGCGTATATGCAAGAGTTCAGCCAGAACATAAGGTTCGTATTGTCAATGCGTGGAAAAAGCAAGGATGTATTACGGCAATGACTGGAGATGGTGTAAATGATGCACCAAGTATCAAAAGTGCTGACATTGGAGTGGGCATGGGAATTACAGGAACGGATGTTACAAAAAACGTTGCTGACATGGTTTTGGCAGATGACAATTTTGCAACGATTGTACATGCGGTAGAGGAAGGAAGAAAAATTTACGATAATATTCGTAAAACAATTCAGTTTCTATTAGCATCAAATATGAGTGAAGTTGTAGCCATTTTTTTGGCAACAATGTTTGGGTTTACAATTTTGCACCCTGTACATTTACTATGGATTAACTTGATTACAGATACATTTCCGGCACTTGCACTTGGGATGGAAAACGCAGATGCAGATATCATGAAAAGAAAGCCAAGATCGTCTAAAGATGGTATTTTCTCACAGGGATTAGGATTTGATGTGGTATATCAAGGGATATTGGTCGCAGTATTAACGTTAGCTGCTTATTTTGTGGGACATTATATGGAATCAGGCGTATGGGAAATTGCGCAAAGTCATGATGGAATTACGATGGCGTTTTTAACACTTAGTTTTGCTGAAATTCTTCATAGTTTTAACATGAGACATCAAAGAAAAAGTTTGTTCTCTTTGTCAAAGCAAAATATATATTTGTGGGGAGCAGCAATATTTAGTCTTGTACTAACGACGATCGTACTATATGTTCCGGTATTTGCGAAGGCGTTTGGATTTGAACAAATCCGAATAGAGGAATATTTTGCAGCACTTGGAATTGCGTTTTTAGTATTGCCAATTGTTGAAATTGTAAAACTGATACAAAGAAATGCCAAAGTTAAATAACTTTGGCATGTTTTTTAATAATATATTCAACATCTTCTAAAGAATTAATAGAATGGTCAAACGTTTCTAAACCATAAGTGTGAAATGTGTCTTCATAGGAAGATACATAGCGCCCTTTAGCATGTTGTGGTATTTTCGCATAGCGTGGGTTCATGTGTGACTTAAACCATTCGATTCGATCTAACTTGTAGGAATAGATCCAAGCAGTAATAATACATATGCAATACCGCTCAAATTTTTCGGCAGAATTGATTTTGTTGAAATTTCTGCACATGATATCAAGTTCATCTTCATCGATTGAAATAACATCTGGTAAAACAACTAACCCACTACGGTCTTTATCACATAGCGTTTTACTGATAATCCGTTTCATCGTTAGCAAGGTATCTGCTGGTGTCCATTTTGGCAAAGAATTCACCCCTCTCCAACTTTGTCTAGTGTTGTAATTGTAACATGTGCCGTTTGTAAAATCTATATGAAAAGATACATTAGCTAAATTGAATTGTGTATAGTATTATTGTATAATAATAGAAATAAAGAAAGAATGAGGAGACAAGAATGGAATTTTTACTAGAAGGTATTATGTCAATTACCCCACAACAAATTGTAATGTTCGTTGTTGGTGGTTTATTAATCTATTTGGCAATCAAAAAAGACTTAGAACCAGCACTGCTTTTACCGATGGGATTTGGAGCTATTCTTGTGAATATTCCAAATTCAGGGGTGCTAAATCAGGTTTTAGAAGGAATTGGTGAAACCAATGGTATTATTGAATGGTTGTTCAGTACTGGAATTGAAGCTTCAGAAGCACTTCCAATATTATTGTTTATTGGAATTGGAGCAATGATTGATTTTGGACCTTTATTATCAAGACCAATTATGTTTTTATTTGGTGCAGCAGCCCAATTTGGAATCTTTTTTACAGTAGTAATTGCTGCATTAATGGGATTTGATATTAAAGATGCTGCTTCGATCGGAATTATTGGTGCGGCAGATGGACCAACGTCGATTTTGGTATCCCAGATTCTTGATTCGAAATATATTGGTCCAATTGCGGTTGCTGCATATTGTTATATGGCACTTGTTCCAATTATTCAGCCAATGGCAATTCGATTAGTAACCACTAAAAAAGAACGACTGATTAAAATGAACTATCATCCATCACAGGTATCAAAGCGTACAAGAATTTTGTTTCCAATTATTGTTACAATCATTGCTGGGTTAATTGCACCGATGTCTGTGGCACTAGTAGGATTCTTAATGTTTGGAAACTTGTTAAGAGAATGTGGAGTACTCAATACATTATCCGAGACTGCACAGAATATACTTAGTAATTTAATTACTCTTTTGTTGGGAATCACAATAGCATTCAGTATGAGAGCTGAAGAATTTGTAACATGGCAAACCTTTATGATTATGGGGCTTGGTCTAGTTGCTTTTATTGCAGATACAATTGGAGGTGTTTTATTTGCCAAATTCCTAAATCTATTTTTAAAAGAGAAAATCAATCCAATGATTGGTGGAGCCGGTATTTCAGCTTTTCCAATGTCTGCCAGAGTAGTACAAAAGATGGGGGCAAAAGAAGACCCAACCAATACCTTGCTCATGCATGCAATTGGTGCAAATGTTGCTGGACAAATTGGGTCTGTATTAGCAGGTGGTATTTTATTGAATGTATTAGTTACAATGTTGAAATAATTGACTCACAAAGTGAATGACATAGAATGGAGGAACGAACAAATGGATATGGACCTTTATATTGCGCTACAAATGATGTGGAAGGGCATGGTTGGGATTTTTGCAGTAGTAATTGTAATTGCATTGATTGTGTTTATTATGCAAAAAATAGATAATGCTGTGAAATCAGATAATCAAAAGAGTAAAGAAGAGTAATTAGAACGAATTGTAAGAGTCTTTTATGAACATTGAAAAGAAATGAAGAACAACTTAGTTGCATTCATTTCTTTTTTTGCTTTTTAGAATGGAGATAAAATGGAATATAATGATGAAAATACAATGAAAAAATATCGACGAGATTCAATAACAGAGCAAACCTATGTATTGATGCCAAAACATATTAATGGAAGTGGGCGACTATTTGGTGGGCAACTCATGTCTTGGATCGATGAGATTGGTGGAATTGTCGCATGGCGCCATTGTAAGAAAAGTGTGGTGACTGCGGTTGTGGATCACTTGGTTTTTAAAGCTGGAGCAAAGAAAAATGACGTGGTTGTTCTTATTGGTCATCTTACTTATGTTGGAAACACCTCAATGGAAGTGCGCGTGGATACTTATGTGGAGGATGAAAAGGGGATGCGAACCATGATTAACCGTGCGTATTTGGTATTAGTTGCACTAGATGAGAATGGGTATAAGACGAAGGTTCCGGGACTGATTTTGGAAACGGACTTTGAAAAAGCTGAGTGGGATGCAGCACTTTTGAGAAATGAACTTAGAAAGACGAGAACTGAAAAAGGGTTCTAAATGTGTGCAAATTATTAAATTAATATAAAAAATGATTGGGTTATAGTGACTTATGTGATGAAGTCACAGATAATAGAAGGAGATACGGTATAATTGAGTGACAGTATTTTGAGAGGAGAAAAGAGTATGCAATATGTAATTTCTTTTTTAGAAGGTATGATTACATTTGTCTCTCCGTGTTTGTTGCCGATGTTACCAGTCTATTTGTCCTACTTTGCAGGTGGTGAACAAAACAAGAAGAAAACTATTCTAAACGCACTTGGTTTTGTACTTGGATTTACCCTTGTGTTTGTAATAATGGGTGCTTTTGCTGGGACGCTTGGTGCATTCTTGAGGCACTATAAGACAATGGTGAATGGTATTGCGGGGCTTGTGGTTATTTTGTTTGGCTTGCAATTCCTTGGAGTTTTCAAATTTCTTTCTAGAAATCAAAAACATAATCAAGTGAACTCAGAACATCCAATGAATTTTGGTAAGACAATCCTTTTTGGAATGATTTTCTCGATTGGATGGACACCGTGCGTAGGAGCTTTTTTGGGGTCGGCATTGATGCTTGCTTCTAGCCAGGGTTCTGTTGTCCAAGGGGTTTTACTACTGCTTATATATTCCATGGGTCTTGGGATTCCATTCCTTGTTAGTGCATTGCTGATGGATCAGTTGAAGTCAACATTTAATTGGATTAAACAGCATTACAAAGTCGTAAATGCAGTAGCAGGTGGATTTCTAATTCTCTTGGGGTTCTTGATGATGACTGGGTGGATGGATAAACTATTGTCGATGTTAAGCATATAAAGCTTGTGCTTGGAAAAGAGGAAGTATGGAAGGAAAAAGCAAGAAACCGTTAATAAAACTCATCATTGGACTCATACTATTTGCTGTAATAATGGTTGGAAGTTACTATTTATACCAATATGCTTCAGGAAAAACCAGTGCACAGCAGAATCTGAAAAAAGTAGCAGAAACCGAGGAGCCAACAGAGGAGCCTATGCGTGAGCCAACCGAGGAGCCA